>JAZUMX010000771.1:0-10101 GCA_045603865.1 Thermoguttaceae bacterium | reverse complement strand
CGCTTGGCCTCCGACTTTCCCGTCCGTATGTATTTGACTCAGATGGGTGAGATTCCTCTGCTTACCCGTCAGCAGGAAATTGCGCTTGCGAAGCAGATTGAGCGCAACCGCGCCAAATTCCGCCGAAAGCTGCTGGAATGCAACTTCGTTATGGAACGCGCCTGCAAGCAGCTCGATTTGGTTCAAAAAGGCGAGATTCCATTTGATCGTACGCTTCAGCAGTCGCTTACAGATCAGATGGAAAAAGAGCAGATTCTCGGTCGCATGGGACCTAACATGCGAACGTTAGACTATGTTCTTCGATTGAATCAGGTTAACTACAAAACCGCTACCAATAAAAAGCTTCCGTTAACCAAACGAATGACGGCATGGCGTCAGTTAGGACGCGGTCATCGCAAGGCGGCAAGACTGGTAGAAGAGCTTGGTCTGAGAATGCAGCGTATTGAGCAGTTCATGCCGCAGTTGGAAGATCTGTCCCGACGCGTAGACGAACTTCGCGAACGCATTAAACATTGCCGCGCGAATGGTCGTTCAGAAGAATCATTGCGTCCGTGGGTTAACGAATATCAAAGCATTTTGCGCTATACTCAGGAAACTCCTTTGAGCCTGAGAAATCGAGTTGAATATCTTCGTAAAATCCAGGACGAATATCAGCAAGCCAAACGCGGTTTGTCGGAAGGCAACCTTCGATTGGTCGTTTCAATTGCCAAAAAATATCGCAATCGCGGCTTGAGCTTCCTCGATTTGATTCAGGAAGGCAACGCCGGTTTGATGCGCGCGGTAGACAAGTTCGAATACCGCCGCGGGTTCAAGTTCTGTACGTACGCAACCTGGTGGATTCGCCAGGCGATTACTCGCGCTGTGGCAGACCAGAGCCGCACGATTCGCATTCCTGTCCACATGGTAGAAACCATGTCCAAAGTTCGAAACGCTCTGCGTCAATTGCAGCAGGAACTTGGCCGCGAACCCACTGCGGAAGAAGCGGCTGAACGTTCAGACACGCCTTTGGAAGAGACTCGCCGCGTTATGGCGATGAGCCGCTATCCGATCAGTTTGGACAGACCGGTTGGCAACAACGACGACGCTCAGTTTGGAGATCTTCTCCCGGGCGTTACGGAAAGCCCAACCAGCGGCGCGTCGATGGAAATGCTTCGCCGGCAAATCAACGAAGTTCTCAAAACCCTGTCCTATCGAGAACGCGAAATCATCAAATTGCGTTACGGTCTGGGAGACGGTTACAGCTACACGCTGGAAGAAGTCGGACAGATTTTCCGCGTTACAAGGGAACGTATTCGTCAGATTGAGGCAAAGGCGGTTCGCAAACTGCAGCAGCCTGCCAGAAGCCGAAATCTGGTCGGGTTCCTCGACTAAGTTTTCTGGATTATAAACATCGTAAACAAACCGGGAAGTGAACGCTTTCCGGTTTTGTTTTATACACAGAGAAAAATTTTTCTTTTGAAGGGGACGCACGCGACGACTCCCTTTTTCCTGCCCTCTAAAATACAATTTTTATAAATATTTTGAATTTTGTGTTATAATAGGGTATATAGATTTTTAAACTAAAAAAATTTTTACTGAGGTAATCCATGATTAATCATAAATTCCTTTTGAGCGTTATTGCTGTTTGTATATCCAGTTTTGTTGGAACGTGCTGCTTGGCGGATGGCTACGCGCCGCCGACGCCAAAGCAGAAAGCCGCTGCGTTTTTAAATTCATCTCTTGAGGATATGGAACTGATGTTTCAAATCGGGGATCTTGATCCCAACTTTTATTATCATAATGCGCTTTTGGATTACGCAGCAATTACGGGCGATCTGAAACGGGTTAAACAGCTTGCCAAGCGCGGATTCAATATTAACGCCAAAAACGACGCATCAAAAACAAACGTCTTAAACGCCGCGGCGCAGGGCGGCAATCTGGAAACGATTCAATGGCTCGTCGAAAAGGGCGTGGACATCACATTTAAAGACTTTTCGCAGAAAACGCTGATGCATTTTGCCGCCATGGGCGGTTCTCTCGACGTTGTTCGTTATCTTCAGGAACAGGGTTTGGACATCAATGCAACAGACAAAAACTTTACCACGGTTTTACACTGCGCCGCCCAAAGCGGAAATCTGGAACTGGTTAAATGGCTGGTCAAACAGGGGTTGGACGTCAATGCGAAGGACCGATTCTCTCATACTGCTTTACACTTCGCCGCCAAAACCGGCAATCTGGAACTGGTTCAATGGCTTGTTGATCAGGGAGCGGATATAAACGCGCGCGATCACAATTCCATGTTCGTCATGCATTACGCCGCCGAAAGCGGCAATTTGGAACTGCTGCAGTGGGCGCTTGAGAATCAGGATTCTGCATATACAAAATTTAATTCTGTCGCCTATAACGTCTTGCACTTTGCCGCCAAAAGCGGCAACCTGGAAATGGTTCAATGGCTTGTCGAACAGGGCGCAGATGTAAACAGGGTTTATCAATACGAAACTCCCTTGTATAGCGCCGTCAAAAGCGGCAACCTGAAAATCGTTCAATATCTCGTCGAACACGGCGCGGATATAAACGCCAAAAGCCATCACAACACAAACGTCTTGCACAGCGCCGCCATGTGTAATTATCCGGATATCTTCTCGTATCTGGTTGAACAGGGCGTCGACTATAACGCTAAATCCGACAGCGGAGAATCAGGCATTCAATACGCTCTGAAATATGGCTATCTGGGAGCTGTTTATTTTCGATTCCCACTGCCAGAAGACGAAATCGTTGCCAGACCCTACTGTAAAGAATCTCTCTTGCAGGCGGCGGCGATGGCAGGTAATCTGGAACTGGTTCAGAGGATGGCGAAGCTGGGCGCTGACCTGAACATGAAGAACTACAAAAAAATGACGAATTTGCAGGCTGCAGTTTTAAGCGGGAATCTTGACTTGGTTCGCTGGCTTGTCGATCAGGGCGCGGACGTCAACGCGACGCACAATACATGCTCTGTTTTGCATTACGCCGCTGTGAAGGGGAATTTGGAAATCGTTCAGTATCTCATCGAAAAGGGCGCGGATATAAACGCCAAAAACGATATCGACATGACCGTCTTGCATGCAGCCGCTCAAAGCGGGAATCTTCAGCTGGTTCAATGGCTGGTTGAACATTGTCTGGACGTCAACGATAAAAACGCGTTTCAACAATCCGTTTTACATCTGGCTGTTCAAAGCGGAAATCTGGAAATAGCTCAATGGCTGGTTCAACATTGCGCGGACGTCTTCGCAAAAGACGATGACGAAGAGACCGTCTTTCAATACGCTCTCAGAAGCGGAAATCCGGCTCTGGTTCAATGGCTGGCGAATTACAACGCTCAAGCCAGCGCAGGCAGTTATTGCATCGTTAAACACCGGATCCGATTATGCGGAAAGCGCTTTGTTCCCGGACGCCCCGGACGCTTGCATTGCTGTAAAGTTTTCAGACGAGTTCACCGAACAGGCGTTGTCTGTCGAAGATGTCGCTAACGCGGTGGACATGTTGGTCAACCCCCGCTTTTTCTATTGACAATAAAGACAATGTTTGTTAATATTTTCCCTCTTATTGACAAACACTGCGTCGTAGGGTATAATGGCGAATGATACGATTTCAGAGGCAAGGAGACCTCTGGAATCATACTACGTCAACCTGAATCAAAAATAGAATACAATGGATTTACGCGGATTATACAAATTTTCTCTTGTCGATTACCCGGGCAAGATTGCCTGCATTGTTTTTACGGGCGGATGCAACCTTCGCTGCGCGTTCTGCCACAACCCGGTTCTCGTCTTTGACCCGACCAGTCAACCGAGGGTAACCCAGCAGGAATTCTTCCATTACCTGGAACGCCGAAAAGGGCTTTTGGAAGGCGTTGTCGTTACCGGCGGAGAACCGATGCTGCATCCGGACTTGGGAGAATTCATCGAGAAAATTCATCAAGCGGGCTACCTTGTCAAGCTGGACACAAACGGCTCGTTCCCTGACAGACTGGCTGCGATTTTGGAATCGCCCGGCGTCGACGCCTTGGGAATGGACTACAAAACCTCTGCGGAAAACTACTGTTCCGTCGTTGGAATTCCGGATACCGAGCTGGCTGGGCGCGTTCGTCAGTCGATTACCCTCGCTATGAAATACCGTCAGGAAAAGGGAACTGAAGTTGACGTCAGAACGACGGTTCACAAATCCCTTCATCCGATCGAAACGCTCGCTCAGATGAAGTCGGAACTCATGTCGATGAACGTCGTTCAGTGGACGCTTCAGCAGTTCAACCCGGTAGAAACCATCGATTCCGACTTGCCGTCTCAGCCCACCTACGCCGACCACGAGCTGGTCGCGTGCGCTAAAGAGCTGACTCAGGACGGGTTTAACGTTCGCGTTCGCGGTCTGGCTGGCAGAATCCTGTAGAAAGTTCCAATAATCATGAACGAACGTCAAAAACTCGAGATTCTGCGAACCGTTGACGAGGCGCCGGCAGGAGAAAGCGTAACGTTTTATCAGACGTCTCCCAAATCTCAAGCCGCTGCGCTGACGGAACTGGAAATATCCAAATGCTTTCAAAAGATTGAAGTCAAAGGGAAATTCCATTTCGTTACCGGTTTGACAAACTGGGGTAAAATCCTGCTGGAAAAGCTCGAACAATGGGAACAGGACAACATCAGAGAAGAGTTAAACAGAACTGACATTTTTTAATTAGGAGTGAGCTTCTAGCCACTAGCTTTTAGCTATTAGAGAACGAACCAAAATAGAAAAGCTAAAAACTAACAGCTAGCAGCTAAAAGCTCCCAACATCCACTAACCACTTACCCATGCAAAATGAGTTCATGGAAAGATTTATATCCGTTCGAATCCCATTTTCTGACCGTTAACGACGGGTCGGGAATGCCGCTTCACAACGTCCGGATGCACTATATAGACGAAGGTCCCAAAGACGCGCCGGTAATTCTGTTTAGTCACGGCAACCCAACGTGGTCTTTTCTGTTCCGAAACCTGATTATCGGCTTGAGGGACAAATACCGCTGCGTTGCCGCTGACGGCGTCGGCATGGGGCTTTCCGACAAAGGCGCTTGTCTGGCGGAATACCCGTTCACGTTAGGACGCCGCGCCGACGACCTGTGCGCGCTTATCGACGAACTTCAACTGACGGATATAACTCTTGTAGCGCACGACTGGGGCGGACCAGTTGGAATGTGCGCCGCTGTTCGGCGTCAGGACAAATTCAAGCGGTTCTCCTTCTCAAATACGTCTCTTTTCCGCAAGGCGAGAGACAAATGTCCGTTCTGGATTGGCTTGGCGAGAAATCCGCTTATCGCCAAAACGGCTGTGCAGGGGCTGAACATGTTTTGCCGCGCGGCTTCAAAATGGTGTACAGAAAAGCCGCTTTCTAAAGAGGTCAAACAGGGATACATCGCCCCGTATGACAACTGGTCTAACCGCCGCGCCGTCTACGAGTACGTTCAGGACATTCCCTTTAAGCCGGGCGACCGTTCCTGGGACGCGTTACTCGAATCGGAACAGGGTATGACCATTTTCAAAGAATATCCCGTCCTTCTCCCGTGGGGTATGAAAGACTGGTGCTTTTCCCCGGAAGAATACCTCGGGACATTCAAAGAGAAGTTCGTCAACTCCACGGCTTTGGAGTTCGCCAACGCCGGGCATTACGTTTACGAGGACGAACCGGACGCCTGCCTTGAGGCGCTAAAATCGTTTATGGAAAAATAGCTTTCAGGACTTTCCGCCAATGCTCAATCGTGAAGAATACGTCGAACAGGAGTTCTTTTTTCACGCCATGCGCGAACGAATGAACGATTACGCGACTCAGGAACTGCTTCGGTCGCTGGTTCATGAAATTCTCAGCACGACGCGGCTGCCGATGGCTGTCGATTACATGGCGACGGAAATGTTCCACAAAGGGAAAATGAGCGCTGCCATGGCGCGCATGCCGCATTACTTCACGCCCTATCAGACGTTTATCATGGCGGAAGCGGAACGGGAAGAAGGACGCTTTGACTTCCGCGTTGCGCTGGAAATTTTGGAGTCGCTGGCGAAGTGTTACGCTCAAACGGAACAGGCGGAAGGTCCGATGCCCGTCGGCGTCCGTCCGATCACGCCGTCCGGGATTTTCTTTTTTGAAATGGAGGCGATCTGCCGCAATCGTCTGGGATACGACCGCGGTTTGGACGCGATGAAAGCCGAGCCGGTCTTTTCCCCTGCGTTTCAGGAATGGGTCGACGTCGTCCGGCGTCAGCTGGGGTTTATCGACCTGGCGAAACTGGTTTACATTCGCAGCGAATATTTCGTCGAACGCGGCGGGAATCCCAAAGATTATGAAATTCTCTTCGGCAGAAAAGAAGGGCAAATCGCCATGGCAAACCACCGCAAAGACATGACGTTTCTCTTCTCCGCCCTTCAGCGCCAGCTCGGATACCCCAAAGTCCCGCATACGATGTACACGGAATCGGAAGAGACGAAAATCAATCTGCTCACCGAACGCGTCAATTTGCTGGAAACCCGTTTGCGGCTGTTGGAAGAAGAAAAGCAGCGCGGATCGATCAATATTACAGAGTATTATAAGACGGACGATTGAGATATTCGGGGTCATCCGACAGTTGGCGCCTGAGAAGCCATTAGCTATTAGCCGCTAGCTATTAGCTTGTGCATTTGAACCTCCAGGTTTAGTTTTTAATGTCAGAGGCTAACATCAAAAGCTAGGAGCTAGAGGCTAGAAGCTAAAAGCTGTTTCACAACAATAGGCGCCATCTTACCGGAAGAGCCTTAATTATTCTTTAATCTACAGCAGCGTTACGCCCGCCTGACGGCATTCTTCGATCATCTCTTCGGGCCAGATTGCGGACTGCACTTCTCCAACGTGAGCGCAATGGAGCATGTACATGCAAAGGCGGGACTGACCGATGCCGCCGCCCATCGTTTGAGGCAGTTCCCCGTTGAGCAGAGCCTTATGGAACGGCAGCGACGCTCTGTCTGTACAACCGCGAATTTCCAGCTGACGGCGCAAGGCGGCAGCGTCAACGCGAATTCCCATCGACGACAATTCAAAGGCGCTTTTCAGAACCGGGTTCCAAACGAGGATGTGGCCGTTAAGACCAATCCCGCCGTCCGGGCGAGGCGTCGTCCAGTCGTCGTAGTCCGGGGCGCGGCCGTCGTGAATGGACCCGTCCGGCAGTTCCCCGCCGATGCCAATGACGAAAATCGCCCCGTACTGCTTGCAGTATTCCGTCTCGCGCTCTTTGGGCGTCAGGTTCGGGTACTTCTGGAACATTTCCAGCGACGTTACAAACGAGATTTCCTTCGGCAGAATCGGGGTGAGTTTGGGATGCTGAATGCAGACAAACAGTTCCGTCTCGAGAAGGCAGGAATAGATTCTTTGAACCGTATGTTTGAGCGTTTCGACGTTGCGTTCTTCCGGTCGAATAATCTTGCACCAGTCCCACTGGTCAACGTAGAAGGAATGGATTTCGTCGAGCGTTTCGTCCGGGCGAATGGCGTTCATGTCCGTATAAATTCCCTCGCCGGGCTGGAACCCGTACCGCTTCAAAGCGAAGCGCATCCATTTCGCCAGCGACTGCACCACTTCCACGTCGGTATGGGCGCCTGCGACGCGGAATCGCACCGGCTTTTCCACCCCGTTGAGGTCGTCGTTCAACCCGGTATTGGCGTGAACGAAAAACGGCGCTGTTACACGCTGAAGATTCAACGCGACGGACAGCTGGGATTCAAAATGATCTTTAACCTGCTTGATAGCAAGTTCTGAATCGCGTAAACTTAACAACGGTTTATAGTCGGATGGTATGACCATGGGAAGGGAATAGGGAGTAGGAAATAGGAAGTAGGGAGTAGTATTTTAACTCCTCACTCCTCCCTCCTAACTCCTAACTCACATAACAAAGGTTTAGTTGAAAAATCTCTTTACTCAATGACCGTCCAGAGTCGTCCGGACGACGTATGAATTAAACGAATGTCGAAATCGAAGGCGTCCTTGAGCATTTCTTCCGTCAGGATTTCGTCTCGCGTTCCGTTGGCGACGATTCGCCCCTGTTTTAATATGATGCCCTGATTAAACGTCGGCAGGATGTCTTCGATTCTTTGTGTAATAAACAGGATTGTCAGTTCCGGTCTGGAATTGGCGAGGTTTTCAATCGTCTTGAGCAAAAACTCTCGACCGGTTATATCCATGTAAACAGTCGGCTCGTCGAGAATCATCAGCTGCGGCTGGGTTATCAGCGCGCGGGCGATGAGGATTTTCACCTGTTCTCCGGACGACATTGTACACAGCCGCTGATTGAGCAGTTGTTCGCCCCGCAGCTGACACAGCAACTCGGTTGCTCGAGTTTTTTCTTCCTCGGTAATTTCGCGATAAACGCCAATCGTAGCGTCGATTCCGGAAACGACCATTTCCAAGCCCGTTCGGTTGAGGTCCGTCATCCAGTCGTGCATAATGGGGCTGACCCAGGCGATCTGTTTGCGAAGTTCCGGCAGGTTAACCGACCCGTAAACGTGACCGAGAGCTTCGATCCTCGCTCCGAACAGCGGCCAGGCGTAACCCAAAATCATCTTGACAAGCGACGTCTTGCCCGCTCCGTTGGCGCCGAGAATAAACCGACGCTCGCCGGAGCAAATGTCCAAATTGATATTGTCAAGAATAACGCGTCCGCCGATACGATAGGTTGCGTCATGTATTCGTAATGCGTAGTTCATGATACTTTGTCAACAGCGTTATGGGATGTTATTCAATCGCGACGATCTGGTCAAAGTCTCCCTGAACAAATCGGGAGAAAAGCGTCTGGAAATACAAGTGACAACCCAAAACGGCGCGAGGCAGCGGCGGCGTCATGGAGTTGTAAATCAACCATTGCTCTTTGCCGATTTGAAGCCGGAATCCCACGGCAACGTCTGGCGTTACGATAACGCCGCCCGTTTGTGTAACGGTCAAATGCCGCCATGTAAACGGCTGTGCGGCGCGCTTGGGGTTGAGGTCTATAACCAACGGCGCGTACAGCCCGTTCCCCTGTCCTTCGACCGTGTAAATAAGCAGATTGTTTTCGCTCTGGAGAGAGCCATTCGCGTTTTGAGTCCATTCTCCCAACGCCAGCGGGAAGACGTTGTACTTGGATTTTCCGTCTGACAGAGTCCCTTCCGTCGATTCCCCAGCCGGGGTAAACTTGAACGCGCCGTTGAGCGGCAAGATCGACTTGATTTCCAGCTTTCTCGGTTTCGCCGCCGGCTTGTCGAACTTGAGCGTATGCGATACCAGCAGCAGTTCGTCCGGATGCATCAGACAGATCGCCCGTTCCAGCGTCGCTCCGTTTTGCAGCGGCAGTTCCAGCTCCCAGTAGGCGTAATCGTCTTCGCAAGACCAGCAAACCATTGTCCATTCGCCTGCCGGCTTGAGCCGCTTTCCGTTGACGAGAACTTCTGCATCCCACGCGCCGGCGCCGATCCGCTGAGCGTTGACGTTGACAAGCAGGTCAAAAACGTCGCCGTCGTACGCGCCTGTTACATTGGTCGATTTCCAGAACCAGTCGTTTTGCAATACGCCGACTTTCGACCACTCGCTTTGAACGCTGGGTTCCGTCATTAAAACGCCTTTGACGGACTTTGCCTTGGCTTGTGAAATCCACGGCAAAGCGACCAGAGCCTGATGGGCATCGTCGACGTCGGAATCCAGCGACAAAGCCGCCTGAAAGAATTCTTCAACCGCCTTGGGATTGGCGACTTTCGATTCCTGACCGAAACGCTGAGTCGAATCCGGATTGGTCAGCAGAATCATGTTCCGAACCAGCCATTCGTACAAAACCTTTTCCCGTTCCGGAAAGATCGGGATCTCGGTTTGATTCTCCAGAATCCGCAGACGCGTCCAGGAAGCGACAATGCTGCGGAAATACGGAATGACTTCAACGCACGGCATGCCGGCTTCGTCGAAGAACGACTCTGTTACATCGACAATCGCCTTTCGCGCCTGACGAATCAATTCGTCGCCGGGCGTCCACGTCGGCAGAGCCAGCGCCAAAACGTACGCCAGCTCGCAGGCGTAAAGCTGATATTCCAGCGGCTGCTGAAGCATGTCCGCCCCGGCGGCGTCGCGCG
>JAZUMX010000770.1:0-5658 GCA_045603865.1 Thermoguttaceae bacterium | reverse complement strand
ATCTGTCAAAACCGTGAACGGCCTGGTCTGCTCAAAAGCTGTCGGATACGCAGTTTCCTGATGTGCCAGAAAGATATTTCCTGGGAAACGTAAAATCGAGCCAGAAAAGCTAAAAAGCTACTACAAAAAGTAGAATTATTTTACATTCACAGCTTGTTTTTGAACTGAATGTGTGGTATATTAGATGCATAACTATGCTGAAACGACTTGAGTTTTTCCGATGGTAAGCCTCTAGCTGTTAGCTTCTAGCTTTTAGCTTGATAAACCTGATTCGTGCTTTATCGCAAGAAATAGGGATAACCAGGCAAGCGGCTAGCAGCTAGGAGCTAACAGCTCATTTTTCGGGAAATTTCAAGTAGAACAAGTATATTTTGGTAATGTACTAAGAAACACGGAGAAATGAGAGCCATGATTGCCATGAAGATCGCTGTCGGACTTTCCGGCGGGGTGGATTCCTCGGTAGCCGCTGCGCTGTTGAAATCGCAGGGACATGAGGTTATCGGCATCACCATGAAGCTTTGGCGCGAGGGTCGTTACCGCGGCGGAGCCAAGGACGCCTGTTTCGGTCCCGGCGAGGCGAATGACATCGCGCGGGCGGAAAAGCTGTGCCGAGAACTCGACATCCCGTATTATGTTTTCGACTGCGCCGACGAATATGAAAAGATCGTGCTGGACTATTTTCGTGCGGAATATCTTGCTGGAAAGACGCCGAATCCGTGCGTGCGCTGCAATGCCTTTATGAAGTTCGGCGTCCTGCCGAATCTGGCGAGGAGATCCGGCGTGGATTTCGACAAGTTCGCTACGGGGCATTACGCCCGGATCCGGGAAGAGAACGGCGTCTTTCATCTGCTCCGCGGAGTGGACGAGAAAAAAGACCAGTCCTATTTTCTCTATAGACTGAAACAGTCTCAGCTGGCGAATCTGCTTTTTCCCTTGGGAGGTCTGAACAAGACCGAAGTCCGGGAACTGGCAGCGAAATTCGGTCTGGAAGTCAAGGACAAGCCAGACAGTCAGGATTTCTACAGCGGCGACCATACGGAGCTTCTCAACGCGCCGCCGCGTCAAGGCGCCATCGTCGACGCTTCCGGGAAGACGCTCGGAACCCATGAGGGCTTTTGGAATTACACCATCGGTCAGCGCAAAGGTCTGGGCGTTGCTGTAAATCAAAATCCTTTGTATGTTCTCGACCTTGTTCCCTGCCGGAACGAGGTCGTTGTTGGAAGCATGGAAGACACAATCACGTACGAATTGAAACTGACCGACTGTTCGTGGGTTACCGGCGACGCCCCGTCGGGCGAGGCGCTGGTCAAGGTTCGTTCCGCTTCGAAACTGCTTCCCGCCGTGTTCGAAAACAATGTTTTGCAATTCCCGGAAGGCGTTTTCGCCGCCGCGCGAGGACAGTCCGCTGTACTCTATCGGGAGAACGAAGTTCTGGGCGGCGGAATCATTTCCGAAACGAGGTAAGATATGAATAATTTGATCGCAAAAGCCCTGATTCAGCCGTATAATCTCGCTCATGACGAGATTGTTTCTCTGCTGGCTCTGGAAGATACGACGGAGCTGTTTTCTGCTGCGTATGAATTAAAATGTCGGCATGTCGGCAAGGTCGCGTCTCTGCGGGGGCTGATCGAGCTTGGCAATCACTGCGCCAAAAACTGTTATTACTGCGGCATTCGACGCGGCAATCCGAATGTTCGGCGCTACCGTTTGAGTGAGGACGATGCGATTCGCATGGCTCGCTGGAGCTTCGAGCAAGGCTACGGCTCGGTGGTTCTGCAATCCGGCGAAATCGAATCGGAGGAGAATACTGAATACATCGGACGAATCCTGAAACGCATTCACGAGTTCGGCGGCGATGATTTCGGCGTTACACTGTGTCTGGGCGAACAGACCGAGGATGTCTATCGTTTCTGCCGCGAGGCAGGGGCGCATCGTTATTTGCTGCGGATCGAAAGCTCAGCGCCGGAACTGTACGCGAAACTGCATCCAGCCGACCATTGTCATTCTCGCCGGGTCGAGTGTCTGCGGGTATTGAAACGCCTTGGGTATCAGACGGGCAGCGGCGTCATGTGCGGTCTGCCGGGGCAGACTTTGGAAGACCTCGCCAGCGACATCGAATTTTATCACGATATGGACCTGGACATGATCGGCATGGGACCGTACCTTCCCCATAAAGACACACCGCTCGGGAAGGACATTGAGATCACGCCGGAATATGCGGCAAACCAGCTGAAACTCGGGCTAAAGATGATTGCTGTAACGCGCCTTTATCTGCACGACGTGAACATTGCCGCGACTACGGCGCTACAGGCTCTCGACGACCGGGGACGGGAACAGGGACTCCTCGCCGGGGCGAACGTGATGATGCCCAACGTTACCGACACGGAGTACCGGAAAAATTATCGGCTTTACGAAAACAAGCCGTGTCTTGAAGAAAATTCGACGAAATGCCGTAATTGTCTGTATTATCGCGTACTCGCCATCGGCGAAGAGATCAACTGGGGACGTCGCGGGGATTCTCCCCATTGCAGAAAGGAATTGGCAGAAATGCGGGATTGATCCTGATGGCAGACTTCATCGAAAACGATTCCGACGCTGATTTCCAAGCGCCAGATTCTGACGTGGTTTGTGTAACATACCGCCGCAGCCGGAAAACATACTGGATCGCGGACGTAAGTCCGCAAAAGAAAAAGCGGGAGTTCCCTCCCGCTTTAGCGTTTATTCTTTTACGATTGCGTAACAGTTATTTACGAGTTCTTTTCCGAACGTACAGCAGCCCCGCGGCGCCGAGTAACAGAAGCGCCCACGTGGACGGTTCGGGAACTTCGTTCGCGCTAGGTGACGACAGCCGAACGATGCCGTAGCCAGCGGCATTTGTAAATACAGATGTAGTATAGTACTCAGGAAGGTTTCCTGAATAAAGGCTCTCCCAATATCCGGGGACATCCTGACCTTCGCCAAAACCATCGGTTAATATAATAAAATCATATTCTTTACTCGGAGCAAAAGAAGTAAAATCAAATTCAATACTGCCGCCGGAACTTTCACCAAATCCAAAAGAACTGGCGGTAAGAGTATCAATCCCGGTTTCGTCCTGTTCGATTAACAGCGTAGCGCCTTCTTTGAGTTCGTACCCTCCGCCAAACTTCGCTTCGCCAACGGAGTTACCCGGGGAAAATATGCCGTTAGCGTCTACTGTTATTCCACCTTGCATATAGCCTTTTAAGTCTACGCGCCCAGAAGATACGATCAAAGAGTTAATACTTACGGCGTTTTCAGCGTCAAAGCACAACTGCAGCGTGTCTAAACCAGTCTTTTCAACTACCGGAGCGGTTATCGAACCGATGAACTTTGTCATCTGGTCGTTATTAAGCGTCAATTTTCCTGCTACAGTCAGCGATGAGGGAACTGTAATTTGACCGTTTTCAAACTCGCCGCCGGAAAGATTATTAAGAGCAACGTCTGTCGTTCCGAACGTTACGGTTCCGGAAGGAACTTTAAATGCAGAACCTTCATTAAATACATCGCCGTCAGCCATTAATATAGATGAAATATTGACAGACGTATTTGGATTATCGTATGCAATTTCCAACGTCGCGTTTTTGCCAACGGTAACAGCTCCTGTTCCCAGCGTACCGGCGCCGGTCAGCTTGAGAACGCCTTCGGAAATGGTTGTCGTACCAGAATACGTATTGGCGCCGGATAACGTCAACGTTCCAGCGGTATTCTTTATTAAATTGATTTTATCATAATTTGTAAATTGTGAATTCTTTCCAATTATTCCATTAAATTCCCCATCGCCTACAATGATAGTTGGATAAAGCGTCGTTCCTGTATAATTTACGCCGCCGGGACGAACGTATGATCCCTCAACGCCATTAAGCGTTTTGATAGTAAATGTTGTGGCCGCGCTGCCATCGTTCGTCAATGCCAATGAACTGCCAGGGTTTGTTATTGAAACCGAAGCGTTAGGAAGATTCAAGGTGGTTGCAGAAGTGCTGCTGTCATTATAACCAATAAATAACGATCCTGAAGAAATCGTAATTGTGCCGGAATAGTCTTGTGAATTACCGTTCGCTAATGCAAGAAAACTACTGCCCGTTCCTGTAACATCAATAGCGCCGGAGCCAGAAAGCGACGGAACGCTTAGTAAACCAGCATAAGCTCCAGAGATTTCCAGAGTTGCGTTATCATTGATAGTTACACTTCCAGAGCCAAGCGTTGCGGATTCGCCCGACAGCTTGAGCGTACCTTCGGAAATTGTCGTTCCGCCGGAATACGTGTTAGCGCCAGACAGTTCCAACGTGCCCGCGCCGGTTTTGGTTAAAGCGCCAACGCCTGAAATGACGCCTGCAATGGTAATCGTTTTGCCGGTATCAGCGTTAAACGTTGTAACGCCGCCAGGAACGTTGTTTCCGGTTGTGTCTAAAGTAGAAACTTCAGTATTTATCCCTTCAGAGGAACGTCCAGTCAAAGTAATTGGAATATTTGACGACCATGTATGAGATGCAGTAGCTGTAACAGTACCTTGTCCTAAGTTAACTTCAGGAGTTGTTTTACCGTTAGGCATGGAAACGCCATTAGATCCAATCTTCAATTCACCTCCAAAAAGTTTAAGAATACCTTTACCGCTACCTTCAGAAAGAACAACTCCCTTCAAATCAGCTACTCCTCCTAAAATATTTAATTCACCCCCCTTAGAGGCATTATAGCCGACACAAGTAGAAATATTAGGTACATTAAGCGTACCACCAATAAGATTATATTGAGAGGCCCAACCACTATTAGGAAAATGTCCAATACGAAAATATTTGGTTGTATTGAAATTAACTGTACCTCCTAACTGATTAACAATGCCTTGAGTATTGTTATTAGTATTAATACTAATAGCTCCAGATGCAGTTAATGTAGCTCCTTCATTGATATAAAGGTAAGATGTTGTTTGTCTGGCTAAGTATAAACTGTCACCACTACCACTTATTGTTAAATTTCCATTGATTGTCAAACTGGAACCGTTATTAATATTGTTGAAAGTAGCTAAGGTTCCGACAATAGTAGTATTGCCATTAAAAACGACATTGCCATTGTTGAGATTTAATCCACTTGTTGCATCAATACTATTATTAAACGTGATTGTAGCGTTTGAATCTGGCGTAACAGTCAGAATTTCAGTTACATTGACAGCTTGATCATACGTACCGCTACCAGTAAACGTCGTACCGTCAAACGATACGTCTGCCATAGAGTTGACAGTAAGTGCAAGAAGCCCTAAAATAAGAATAAGAAAACGACCGCGTGTTAAAATGCGGGGGGGGGGGAGAAATAGACAGTCTTGAGATTTTGCCATTATTTTACTCCTTCTGTTGGGTAAAACAGGTAAACGGTTATTGAAACGACTTTTGCGGCGGTACGCCCGGGGCAAAATGAAAAATCGTTTTTCTACTTAACTAACATTATAACATAGATTCGGCAATCGTGAAGCGCTAAAACGAAAAATTTTTGAAAAAAGTGAAAAATTAATGAGAAAATAGTAAAGATAGATAGGGTTTGTGTCGTACATGGCGGATTTTATCCGCGATCCAGAACGGTTTTCGGCTGCGGCGGAGGGGGTTAGGCGGGGCTTCGAGGCTTCGGCGGACGACACGTCCGCGAACCAGC
>JAZUMX010000769.1:0-4873 GCA_045603865.1 Thermoguttaceae bacterium | reverse complement strand
AGAAGAAAACGCCGACGCTTCATCCGCCGAAGGACAAAGCAGCGACACGTCCGATTCCTCTGGCGATGGCGAATCCTCAGCTCCCAAAACATGGCTGGTTCAGATTACCGGCTTCCATTATCATAACCGTCTTCCGGACGATAAAACCGTAGCTCCTGAAGGCGCCAACTTCGTTCGAGAACGCATTATCAAAAATTTGCAGGAAGGACGAATCAAACTGGCTCTGCCGCCGACCTTCGCGACGTGGGTTGAAGAACAGACCGTCAAAATGCAAAACGAGCAGGCAGAAGACGGCTCTGGCGATTCAGAAGACGGCGAGTCTTCATCGCCCAAGCCCAAAAAATTCATCCCTCGCAAAGCGGAAGGCGACGACAAAGACGGCGTTTGGTACACCATGGAACAAATGGGCGTTTCCTATCCCGTTTTGATTGAAGCGCCTGGCATTTGCGAAATTAAAGAAGTGATTGTTCCTCTTTATGAAGAACGAAATGACGACTCTGCCGCTTCGTCCAAAGTCAGCGACACCGGGCGCGGCGAAACTGCTGCAGAAGGTCCAACCGGCGGCGTGGAATCCAATAAAACCAAGTCCGTCAAACTGAACAAATACCCGTTTATCATTCAGTTCCTCTGGACGCCCACAGACCCGCTTCAGCGAGAAATCAACCGTCAAGCAACGCTGGAAGAACAGGAACGTCTGGCTAAAGAACAGGCAGAACAGGAAGCCGCTCAAAAGGCGGAAGAAGAGGAATCTGCCGACGATTCAGCCAACTAACGTTTTGTTTTCATTCAGTATAATTCAGTATAAATTTTTCAAGCGCCTTTTATTAAGGAAATAAAATAAATGGATAACCCACTTCGATTTGCCAAAAAATACTATTTCTGGCCAGTATGCCTGATAGCCTTGGGATTGGCTCTGTTTTTCTGGAGCTCTTCAACCGGAGCTTTGGATAAAGAGTTTACCTCAAACGAGTCCAACTTTACTCAAAGCAAAAGCAGCGTAGACAGCATTCCTCAAAATCCGCCTAACGAAAAAACAATCAAGGCGGTTGAACGCAAGAAAAACAATTTGATGAAAAATGTTTACAATGCGTGGGAATTGCTCTACAACAAGCAAAACGAGAACAACCAATGGCCGGAAATCATTATTAACGATCGCCCGGTTGACTTTACAGCTGAAAGAGTCAGCGGCGAAGGAGCGGAACAGTATCGATACCGCATCGTTGAAGAATTCAAAAAAATGATTGATACGCTCCATTTGATTTCTGAACGCGACAAAAACGGAATTGCAATCGACGACGAAATCGGCCGCGTTAATATGGACTCGGCAACCGCTGAACTGGCTAACGCCGTTGCAACTCAAAACGAAACGACTTCAACGGCCAAAAAAGAACTGGTCTTATGGTCAGAAAAAGCCGTTAACGATTTGATTGAAACCCATTTTTCCTGGCAGCGCATTCCTACAACGCTTCAAATTCGCGTAGCCCAGGAAGATTTTTGGATTTTCAAAAATCTTATTGACTCCATTAAATCGTTAAACGAAGGCGTCGACAATCGAACCAACGCCTCGCTTAAAGAAATTCGCTCTCTAGTTATTACTAACGAAGCAATCGAAATATTCCAGTCTCGTTTGGAAACCGGCTTCTTTGACGAAAAGAGCTTTTCCAAAACAAACATGGAAGGCGAAGAAGGCGGAGTCGAAGGAGGCGCTGATGCGTCATCGTCAGACAGCTCTCTCGGCGGAGGCGAAGGCGGCGAAGCCCTGAAAAAAGAATTTCGCGAATTATATGACATGCGTTACGTCGATCAAAACGGTCGCGGTCTTTCTGCCGAACAATACAATGCCAGCGTCAACGTTTCTTCGGCTGGAATTAACGTCAGTAAAACCCGAAACGTCCCGGTTTATATGTCGCTGGTTATCAAACAAAATCGTCTGTCCGATTTGATGTCGGCTCTTGCAAACGCCGAAAAACCGGTTGCTATTAAACTGGTTGTCATTAACCCCGGTCAAGGCTGGACGCCAACCTTTGACTTCTCTCGATTTGAAGAAGACAATCCGGACAGCGAAGGAGGAGCGGCTGCCAGTGAAGGCGGTTCCAGAGGCAGAGGCGCGGGAAGAAATTCGAGGCGCGGCGCGTCACGAAATGCTGAACGATCGCATTCCAGAGACAACTTAAAAATCGAAAGCGATGAGATTATCGTTGATATTTATGGAATTATCAGTTTGTTCAACGAACCTTCAATGGAGATTTTCCCTGGTATGAGCGAAAAATCCGAAGGTTCGGCTGACGATTCCGAAAACAGCGATGCGGAAAACGGAGAAGCTGCCGACAATGAAGACGCTTCTGCAGACGCCGTGGAACAATAACGATTCCGAACAATAACAAGGAAATTGATTTAGAATCATTTTTGATTTTTCATATAATTGGATTTTAACAGGTTTTAACAATCATGAGTTTGAATAAGGATTCGTTGAAAAACTTTTTTGTGAATCACACCGAAAAAGTTATTTTCGGATTTTTCGTGCTGGGGTTCCTCCTTATGGTTTGGGGCGGATTTTCCCTTAAGCCGTTATCCATTTCTCAGTCGCAGTTTGAAAGCAGCGTCAAAAATGGAAGGCAAAAGCTGGAAAATTCAGAGCCGGACGTTTCTCAGTACACATCCATTGACTACGAAAAAGAAGCGGAGTTGTCTGCCAAATCCATTTCGCCGCAAGCGTTGTCGTTGCTGGAAATGAATAACAGCTTCCGTCACCCAATTGCTCAACCGCAGGTTAAAAGAACTCAACCCCAGGTTTTAAGCGTTACTTCGCTTCAGGTCAGTTCCGGAGTTGGATTCTGTCCGGACGTCCGTAACGATATGAGTTCTTCTCCCCGCTCAGATCAGACGGGAAAAACTCAGCTCAAGCTCACCCCAGGCGTCCGCTGGGTGGTTGTTACCGCCTTGATTCCCAATCTTGAACAGGAAAAGAGATTTTTTGAAACGTTCCGAAATTCTGACGTAAAATACCCCGATTCGGACCGTCCTTCCTATTATTCGTTTTATGTTGAACGAGAAGAAATAACCAGTTCCGGTTCGCAAGGCTGGAAGCCGTTGGACGTCAAGGAATCCTTTCTTATCAACAGACGTTACAGTAACGGTTCCGGAAATGAAGTTGTCGATCAAGAGTTTATTGCCGCTCAACCAACGCCAGTTGCCGCCTCAGCCAAAAAGCCGGAACAGGCGGCTTCGTTCCCAGCGCCAGTTTCCATGGCTATGCCGTTAATGAATCTTTCAAAACATCAATGGGGAGCGGATTGCGCTCACTTGCCTGAAATCCCGATAGTTTCTCTCGCTACTCGAAATGACGAACCGTTGGAAGACGAACTGGACGCCCCTGTTGCGCCGGCTGAAGGAATGGAACGGGATAAGCCCCAGGCGATTCCAACATATAAACTGTTCCGTTTCTTTGATACGAAAGTTGAGGGCGGAAAACAATATCGCTACCGAGTCAAGCTGGTTTTGAAAAACCCCAACTATAACGTCAAATCAGAATATGTCGAATCAGAAGCAATTACAGTCAATCCGTTTATTGAAGGCGATTGGAGCCAACCGTCTCCGGTAGCAGAAGTTCCGCTCGATACGCGTATTTACTGTATCGGCGCCCGAACGGAGCGTCCTTCGCAAACCGCCCCCAAACTCGACGATTTTGCCGGACCTTTGGGTCAACTGATGATTTTGAAATTCGACGAAGTCAAAGGTTTGGAGATTTCCAAGAATCTCAACAAAGAGAACGCGCAGCCTGGAATGGTTTTGAATTTCTATAACACCGATTTCAATAACCAGTCAGAAGATTCGTTCCGCGAACAGCCCGGCGTTGCGAATTTTGTTACAAATGACGTTGTTTTGGATTTTTCCAGCAAAACAAAACAAACAGGCGCGCTGTTTAAAGGGCTTCCCATGCCGCCGGCTCGCGCGCTGTTGATGTCGCAGGACGGCAAGGTTTTCGTTCTGTCTGAAGACAAAGACAAGTCGGTTGTTTATTTGAAATCAACCAAACCTGACATGAGTTCGTCAGCGTCAAGCATTGGCAGAGGCGGACAAATTGATGACGAACGGTCTGGACGTCAAACAACGCCTAAACGAAATACAAGACCGGCTGCAGACGATTTTGATGGCATTTATGGACATTAATATCAACTTTTATATATGTCGCTAACCGCTTCTCACATTCCGGAGAAACGTCAGAAGCGGTTCCGTTTGTTTCCTTTGAAGGCACACACGCAAATTTGTTAAATTTGTTTCATTTAAAGAAGAATAATTGAGGTAATCATGGATTTTAATTTTGGTAACAATAACAACCCCGAAAATCCGGATGACGAAAACAATAATACGTTTTCTTTTAATCCGAATAACTCCGACGCTGACAGCGTTTCGGATAACAGTTCTCCGTTTGAATGGACGCCGAATGATACTCAGGATTCAGACGAATCAATTCAAAGCGACGATATAGATCTTGATAATCTTTTCAGTGAAGACGCCAATGAAGAATCCCCTCAATTTGTACCGGATATTCCTGAACAGTCGCTGGAAGAAGACAACGTCGTGACAGACGATTCCAATTTTAATATTCCAGACGAAACCGAAGCTGACCAGACAATTCCCGAAGCGGAAGCGTTTGACGATCAGTCTGAAGACATTCCCGAAGCGGAAGCGTTTGAAGATCAGCCCGAAGACGTTCCCGAAGCGGAAGCGTTTGACGAACAGATCGAAGACGTTCCCGAAGCGGAACCGTTTGACGAACAGACTGAAGACGTTCCCGAAGCGGAACCGTTTGACGAACAGTCTGAAGACGTTCCCGAAGAAGTCGGATCGTAGCCATGTCGTTCTGTGAGCC
>JAZUMX010000768.1:0-7415 GCA_045603865.1 Thermoguttaceae bacterium | reverse complement strand
GACAGGTTATCATGGTCGACGGCGGAATGTCCGTTATCAGATTGTAAGGCGAGCCGGGGCGCGTAAGCCCCCGGAAAAACAGAACAAAATTAAACTTTACGGAATTTAATTATCATGAGCAAAACAAAAACATTAGACGAGTTTGTCGAGCAGTTTCGCGTCAAACCGGGAAAGAGCGTCAATTTGAAAAAGGATTTCGACCCCGGATTTCACGGCGAATATTTTGATAAAAACTCCGCCGCCGAAGCCCTTCAGGAAGGGATTGTTCACCTGGCGGAGTGGCAGGAAAAGCTCTATGCGGAAGGAACGCGAAGTCTGCTGATTATCTTTCAGGCGATGGACGCCGCCGGGAAGGACTCGACGATTAAACACGTCATGTCCGGGCTGAACCCGCAAGGCTGTCAGGTTACCAGCTTCAAAACGCCCTCGGCGCAGGAACTGTCGTACGGATACCTGTGGCGATGCGCCAAAGCCGTCCCGCCCAAGGGGTTCATCGGGATTTTCAACCGTTCGTATTACGAAGAGGTTCTCGTAACAAAAATTCACCCGGAAATCCTCGACACTCAAAAGCTCCCGGATAAAGAATACGACAAAAAATTCTGGGCGCGCCGTTACGCTCAGATCAACGCCTTTGAGGATTATCTGACGTCAACCGGCACAACGATTTTGAAGTTCTTCCTCAACGTCTCGGCGGAAGAGCAGAAAAAGCGGTTTCTGGAACGCCTGAAAAACGAGGAGAAAAACTGGAAGTTCTCGACGTCCGATCTCAAAGAGCGCGCCTGCTGGGACGAGTATCAAGCCGCCTTTAACGACATGCTCAGCGCAACCAGCACAGCAGCAGCGCCGTGGTACGTCATTCCCGCTGACAAAAAATGGTTTACCCGTTTGGCTGTCGCGGCTACGATTTACCTGACCCTGGAAGACCTCAACCCCAAATTCCCCGCCGTTTCCGAGATCCAAAAAGCCGCGTTCGCCGACGCGCGAAAGGCGCTGGAGAATAACAATTAGCAATTGACAATTAGTAATTAGCAATTGACGCAAAGCGCTCCCCAATAATTGCTAATTGCTAATTGAAAATTGATAATTAACCTCGCCCGCCCCCCATTGACTTTTCCTCCTCTCGGCGCTATGTTTAAATAGTTATGCAAAGAAAAAGTGTATTTCTGTCGGTACTGTTAGCGGCGTTGATGGCGTCCAGTCTGTTGGCGCAGACGTCAACGCATTTGACGGGTCAGATGTTCCAAACGCAGCTGACAGCTCCCATTGCCGGGACAACGTACAACGAGGCGGTTTCCGGGACGTCGCTGGCGCGGTTTGCTCAGGTAAATTCGCTGGGATTCTATCTTGCCCGCCGCTGTCCGTCGGACAAGATGTTTTCTCTTAACGCAAACAACATTTGCGTTCGAGAGTTCTTCGATCAGGCGGCGAATCAGCTTGGCTGGGGCGTTTCGTATCCCAGCGGGCTGGTTTACGTTGGACCGAAAGAGTATACTGCAATTTTACGCACTCTGTTTGTTCTCCGGAGTGAGGACGCTCGCAAGCTGCCGTCTGACGCTGCGAAAATCTGGGCGCGACATCAAAACCTGCAATGGGAAGAGGGAACAAACCCCAAAAAGCTTTTGGAATCGATGGCTGACGAGGCAGGGGTGCAGATTTACGGTCTGGATAAAATCCCTCACGATATTTGGGGAGCAGGCTGGACGCCGTCGATGTCGCTGGCGAATCGCGTTCAGTTTATCGTCGGACAATTTGGATATACTTTCAAATTTGATTCCACCGGTTTGAAAATTGCGCTGATTCCGATTAAAATAGAGAGTATTGCGACGGTGCGTTCTTTGCCGGACGGCGGTCAGGCGCAGCAACGAATTGAATCGTGGAAGACAGAACTGCCCCGCTGTCAGTTTATCGCCAAAAACGGCAAGGTTTACGTTCGCGGACTGGTCGAAGACCTGGAACGGATTCTTCCCAACGGAACGGTCAAACCCGTTTACGTCGCTCAAAGCGCAGCGCAGCCGGGACATAATTATCGCGTCGTGTCGAAACAGCCAGCCCCGACCGCCGATTTGGATAAACAGCGTCTGACCTTGCCAAAGGTCTCCGTTCCCCCGATTATTCTGGCAAGAAAGATTGCTGAACGCCTTGGTCTTCAGGTCGAAGTCAACGAGGAACAGCTTCGCGCCGCGGGAATGGCGACTGAAAAGGTCATTGAATTTGAGATACAAGACGCAACCGTCGACCAGTTTTTTGACGCCCTGGGTCAGAAAGCCGGCTGTAGAATGCTGCGTCAGGGAAACAAGATTATTATAACGCCTTAATAGGGAATAGGAAATGGGGAATAGGGAATAGTTATTCGCCTAAAGGCGAATTTAAAAACTACTCCCTACTCCCTATTCCCTACTCCCCAAATCATCATGCCAAACTCCTATTTTTCTCCCGAAACGATAAGCCGAATCGCTCGATTGCAGGTTCGCGCCCGATATGTGGTGGAAGGGTTCCTTTCCGGTCAGCACAGAAGCCCCTTTTTCGGTTCCTCGGTCGACTTCAAACAGCACCGTCAGTACGTGCCGGGCGACGACCTGAGAAACCTCGACTGGAAGGTGTTGGCAAAGCAGGACAAATTCTATATCAAGCAGTACGAAGCGCAGACGAACCTCAACGCGGCTTTAATTGTCGACTCGTCCAACAGCATGAACTATCAGGGCGCGAAGTCCGCAATGAACAAGTACGACTACGCCTGCACCGCCGCCGTCAGTCTGGGACATTTGTTGCTCCGCCAGTCAGACGCCGTCGGCTGCGCCCGATTCAATGCGGATATCGATTCGCTCATTCCGCAGCATTCCCAGGGCAATCAGCTCGATACAATCTGCACTATGCTGGAAGAAGGTCAGCCGATCAAACGAGGCAAGGCGGCAATGTCCGAGCAGGATTCCCAATTCTGGCCCAAGCCGGTCTTTTCCCGACTGGCTCAGACGTACTCCCGAAAAGGGATGTTCTTTATCTTTTCCGACCTGTTCGTCAATCGAGACGACCTTTTTGAGGGGTTAAAAGCGCTTCGCGCCCGCGGCAGCGACGTGGTTATATTCCATATTTTAGACGACGACGAGATGGACTTCGAGTTCTCCGGTCCCACGCGATTTGAAGGGCTGGAAATGCCGCAGACGCTCCGCTGCAACCCCCGAGCGCTCCGTGACGGGTACATAGAAGCCCTCAACGATTATCTCAAAGAAGTCGCCAAAGGCTGCGCCGCCAACCAGATTCAGTACAACCTCGTTAAGACGTCAACGCCTCTGGATGCGGTACTGGCGCAGGCGCTGCAATAATTCGGAATGCGGAATTATTAAACCGCTTCGCGGTTTTTCCGGGGGCTAAGCGCCCCGGCTCGCCTATTTATTTCTTCGCAATGCTCTTGTAAAAGTCAATCGCCAGTTCAAGACCTTTGGCGAAGCGAACGACTGGTTCGTATCCGAGAACTTCTTTTGCTCTGGAAATGTCTGCCAGCGAGTGTTTGACGTCTCCAATGCGGGCGGGAGCGTAAATCGGCTCGATGTCTGAATGGAGCAATTCTTTGAGCGTTTTAAGAATCACGTTTAACGATACCGCTTCGGCGCAGGCGATGTTAATCGGCTTGCCGTCACATTTCTCGGCAGGAGCGTTCATTGCCAGCCAGTTGGCGCGACAGACGTTTTCAATATAGCAGAAATCTCGCGTCTGTTCCCCGTCTCCATAAACAACAGGACGCTGTCCAGCAATGAGTTTGCAGACAAAAGCCGGTATAACAGCGGCGTACGCGCCTTTTGGGTCTTGACGAGGTCCAAAGATATTGAAGTATCGCAGACAAACCGTTTCCAGACCGTAGCTGTTGTGGAACGCCTGCATATACGCTTCACAGGCGATTTTGTCCGCAGCGTAAGGCGACAGCGGCTCAACAGGCATGGATTCCGTCTTGGGCGTCTGCGGCTGATTTCCGTACGCTGCGGCGGACGCCGCCAGAACGACTCGGCGAATTCCATGTTCCTTCATGGATTCCAAAACGTTGAGCGTTCCTCCAACGTTAATCGCGTGAGCGTCTTCCGGATGATCGATGCTTTTTTGTACAGACGCCATCGCCGCCAGATGAAACACGCCGCTGCAGCCGGTCATGGCGCGGCTGACGGCGCTTTTGTCTCGAATGTCGCCCTGAACGAATTCGATTTTGTTACAGACGTTGGCAAGGTTGTCCGCCTTGCCGGTTGACAGGTCGTCAAAGACAACGACCGACTGCCCCTGTTCGAGTAAAAAATGCGTTAAATTGGAACCGATAAATCCGGCGCCGCCGGTTACAAGGAATTTCATGGGGGGGAGGGAATAGGGAGTAGGGAGTAGTTGTGAGTGAGGTGTGAGGAGTGAGGTGTGAGGAGTTTATTTTGAATTCGCCGAAAGCGAATTACTATTCCCTATTCCCCATTCCCTGTTCCCTCAGCGCTCAATTTTAATTCTTGATCCAACGGATAAAATATCGTACAAATTGTTTATGTCGAGATCTCCCAGACAGATAAATCCATAGGGGACGGAATGACGAATATACTGCGAATTGTTTGTACCGTGAATGCCAATCTTAACGTGGTTCGGATCGGTTACGCAACTCAGCGACAAGAGCCGTTTTCCATACGGATTATTGGCGTCGCCCGGACCAAACGTCGTTGGATTGTTAGAAATTTTCGGGTATTCCGGATTGATGAATTTGCCGTCAACAATATAATCTCCCTGCAATCTGGGGCAGTCGCCTCCCAATCCAATGGGAAACGTTCCAGCGTATAACGAATCGCTGTAGTCTGTTCCAATTGGCAGCCAAAGAGTCAATTCAAATTTGTCCAGATGAATTTCAGCGTTGAACGGACCAGGCACAACTTTAATCTGTTCGCCCGGCTGAACGTGAAATGGAGCTGTCATTCCGTTGATTTTGGCTATAAACTGCCAGGGCACCTGATATTGCTTGGCAATCGTCGTTATTGTATCTCCCGGTTGAACTGTGTGTGTATTAAAGTACTTTTCCGGATGAAGATAAATAACTTCTCCCGCCAGTTGCATGAGCAAATAATGAACTTGCTGAGCTTCATTCGGCGTGAACTCAGGCGCGTTGTAAAATTGACTGAGTTTGACAAGAGTATTGTAAATATCCCCGTTGTTAATTCTTTGTTTAGCTTCTTCAATAAAAGCGGCAACCTTCGCCCGATCGTCGTTGACCGGAGAGGGATTGACGTTGTTCGAAATGACCTGTTCAGACGACGGTTGGACAGCCGGCGTTTGTACAGGCGGCGGAATGACGTTGACGCTGGACGCTTCCGGGTCAATTGGACCAACAACAGAGTCCATAGAAACGTCTGGCGTGAGCGGCTCTATAACAGGCGATTCCGGCATGAGCGGCGCTGCGTTATCAGCTGCAGCGTGAACGGAAGACCCGTACGGCGCGGACGGCGGCGCCAATTGGCTTTCCGGCGCCAATATCGGAAGCGTCACGTCTGAAGCTTTGTTGTCAAGCGGAGCGGACGGAGATTCATGAAAGGATTGAGGCGTTAGCGATGCGGACGAATCCGTACCGCCAAACGGAAAACCATCGTCTGTAGGCGCCGACGCGTTTTCGTCCTGTTGATCAGAACCGCCTCCAAAAAATGAAGTGATGGAATTCTCCCGATCGTCTGCCGTGGAATTGACGTAGTTATACGCGCATAAAAATACGGTAGAAAGAAAGGCCGCTGAAAATATTATGCGTAAGGTTTCTTTCATGAGTATAATAAATGGTTAAAGTCGAATTGATTTGAGTAAGGAGCGAGGGGTCAGAGGTTCACAAAACCTTCTTGTAACTTGCCGCTCGCAACTAACAGCGCTCCTATATTAGCGAATTATTACAAATTAATCCAGAGCAATTTTGTATCATTTTTTATTTAATGAGCAAATTTTCAAATTTTTCAGACCATTCCGCGCCGCCAAGGTCAGGTCGAAGCAGTTTGAGAAGACGAATCATTTCCGCTGCTTTATCCTTTTGCCCTGTTTTAACAAGCAGTGAGGCGACTTCGTACTTGGCGCGATACCATTGCGGAGAATACTGTTTGACGTTTTGAGCGACTTTTCGCCATTGTTCCAAAGCGTCCTGGTCAGCGTTTGCCGCCGACAACGCTTCCGCAAACCCGATCTGAACGTCCTCGGCGTTGGGGAACTCTTTAGCCAGCGGCTTGAACAGCGCGACGGCTTCCTCCGGACGATTTTCCTTCAGCGCGTTTTGCGCCTCGGAAAGCCGTTCCGCCGGCGACTTGGGAATGGCTTTAACTGCGTCGGAAATACGCTGTTTTTGCTGACGAATCAAGTTGACGTCCGGCGAGTCCGGAAACGTCTTGAGGAATTCGTCCAACATGGCGGAATAGCGTTCAATCGTTTCCGGCTTGCTGACGTCAACCAGCTTTCCAGCATGAAACAGAGCCGTTTTGAACGCAGCGGCGGCTTTGGGATTGTTGGGATTGTCAATCGCCGCCTGACGAAACAGCTGCGCCGCCTGAACGTGGTCGTTGAGTTTATGGGCTATTGCCGCCGCAACGTACTGGTACTGGAAAACGTTACTGGAATCGGCGTTGGACGCAGAGTCGTCGCCGCGGAGAGTCAATTCCGCCTTCGCCGCTTTCAAATAGGCGTCAATCGCCTTTTGATACTGTCCTTCTCTAAAGAGGTTTTCCGCCGCCAGAGCAATCGCAGCAGGCGATTGGCTGTTTGTTACATTTGCGCCAGCGGATTCTTCTTCCAGACTTTTTACCGCCAGAGCCGCCAAAACCTGCTGAGCGCTTCGGGCGTAAAAGCCTCTGTCGTACAGACGCATTTTTTCCGCCCATTGGGACGCTTTGTCACGCCAGACTTTTTGCTCGTTTTTGTCGCCCCGCCCCGCCGACTCTTTTTCAAATGTAACGTAGGCGTCGAGAACCGCTAAATGCGCCGCGTCGTCTGAGGAATCCGTATTGGAAAACGAATCGCCAAAAGAGCGCTCCATTTCAGACAGCGTTTGAACGGCGGCGGGACGATTGACTGTCATGAGCGTATACAGTTTTTCCGCTTGCAATTCCGGAAGAAATTCCGTCGGCGGCTTTTGCTGGTCAAGCATGAATTCCAGAGCGTTAAGAGCCGCTTGAGCGTCGCCGGACATTCTCTCCGCGCGAACGCGAAGCAAACGCGACTGCCAGCATAACGGGTCTGTAGACGGGATTGAACCCAAAGGTTTGAGTTCAGCGTTTGCCTGAACGACGCAGTCTGAATATTCCGGACTTCCCGCGGGATAGCATTTCGCCATTGCCAGCGCGCGACGAGCGGACAGGAACGACGTTTGATTTTTGATTCTCTGCCAGAGGTCGTCAGAAAAAGCCTTTTGATTTGTTTTCGGGTCAATCGCGTTAGAG
>JAZUMX010000767.1:0-7864 GCA_045603865.1 Thermoguttaceae bacterium | reverse complement strand
CCGACTGTTCCGGCTGACACGACAACACAACCATCTCTCCGGGTTTGAGTTTGACTTTCATCTGAAGCGATTCAAACGTCTTTCGGTTTCGTCCGAATTCCATTCTGACCGCGCCCTGTTCGTATACGTATTGCTGACGCTGAGGACCGTACTGGATTTCCGGTAAAATGGTTAAATCGATGGCGTTGTCCGGACGCGGCGACGAATTGATTCTGAACACGCACTGCGCCTGCTGAAACGACTCTCCGCCCAGGGAATCGTCCGTCTTTTGGAGAACGGTTAAATTATCGTAGACGTCTGACGCCAACGCTTCCGCTGGCTGACCGGATTTCAGTTCAACGTAACGGCGCATAACCTTTTCGTCTTTGTCAAACTGAATGGCTTCTTCCCAGGAATCGACGTGGGCGTGCGACCCCGGATTTACCAGGTTGAGCATATCGATCAGCGCCGTAGTCTGCGCAGACCCCAAAACGCCAAACCGGAATCCGTTGAGCCGCATCTGATGACGCGTCTGCTCCGAAAACGGAAGTTCCGAAACGTTTTCCCATAGTTCTTTTGCCGAATCGACATTCGTTACGCTTCGACGAATAAAGAATATTTCTACGCCGACCGAATCCGACGACGCTTTAATAGGCGGAAGCATGTCTGCCGGGTCAACTTTACCGTTATCCGGATTATGAAATATCGACAGATGACTGCACCCCGTCGCAATCAACGCTGCGAATATTGACAACAACAGGATTCTAAATATCCAATTCATTAAATGGATATATACCTATTTATTAACAAGCTGTCAAGAGATAATTCCCCGCCCTCTTGACGGACTGGACAAAAGGCGTAAAATAAGGCAGTAGATGTCAGCCCTTGCGCCGGATTATTAAATAATAATATATCAGCCCCCAATTTAACATGAAAAACAGTATTAAACACCCCGCCAAGTATTCCGCAATTCAAATCCCGATTATTCTTTTCTCTGTTTTTCTGGCGCTTGTCTTTCAGACGTCCGCGTCTGAAGCTCAAATTTCCGGCTCGGATCTGAAACGCTTTCAGTACGAATTCTCCGCCAGCATTTACAAGCAGTACGCTGACTCGGTCGTATACGTAACAGGCGAATTTTCAGATCCAAAGAAAAGAGAGCTTAAAGAATATTTTAAAATCCCCAACCAGAAGTCAACAGATTCCATTGGAACCGGGTTCTTCATTACCGACACTGGATACGTTCTGACAAACGCTCATGGAGTTTATAAATCCGTATCGGCGATTGTGGAACTCCGCAATTCAGTCCGATATAACGCTCAAGTTGTCGGATTTATGCTTGAAGAAGACTTGGCTCTGCTTAAAATCAATCTTAATGAACCTGCTAAACCAATAACGTTCAAAGAGGACGCTGAAATCGAAGTCGGAGAACCGATTACATCTATCAGCCATCCGCACGGACTGAAATACACCTGCGCTCAAGGAATTGACAGCGCTGCTGGGCGAAAATCTCACTTATCAGACATCAACGTTACGGTTGACAGTCTTCTCCAAACGGACATGAGCATCAATCCCGGCTCCTCGGGCGGTCCATGGTTTAATGCAGAAGGCAAGGTTGTCGCCTTAACGACGTCAAAGAAAAACGGTTCGGACAACATCGCCTTTGGCGTTTCAGCCCAAAAGATTTTGAAAAAACTTCCAGCGCTGTTCGATTACCCGCATCGCAATGGATTCGTTCGCGGTTTTGAGATAACGCTCAAAAACGGCGGCGTTTATGTTGACAATCTTGACGACGAATCTCCCGCCGCCAAAGCCGGGCTGAAAAAAGGCGACTTTATCCTGTCCGTCAACGGAACGCCAGTTGACGGCATCGTTTCGTATTTGAATCTCGAAGAGAAATTTCAGCCGGAACAGAGCGTTGAACTGACCGTCAAAAACGAGAATGAGCAAAATGGCGGCAATCCGGATAACGGCAAACGAACTGTTACATTCACGCTGGATAAATGGAACGCCCCGGACGTCAACGACGCTTTGTGGTCTAAAGTCGGATTGAAAGTTCGAGAACTTACTCAGGAAGAATTCAAAAACTGCGAACTGAAATCGTCTTACGCCTTTGTTATTACAGACATCAATGCTGAACGATTTGACAAAATGGAACACAAGATTCAAAAAGGCGACATCATTGGCAAAATCGCCGGCGTTCGTCCTGAGAACCTGTCGGAACTCAATCGTCTGTTGACTCGTTACAAGCCGGGCGATAAAATCAACATTACATTTCTTCGCGCTGTTAACGCCGAAGACAAAACGCCATTAACTTCCGTTTCCGCCAGTCATAATTCTCAGGCGTCTGAAACGTCTGAAAACAACAACGCGTCAGATTCGGATAACAAATCCGAAAACTCTAACGATTCAAAAACTCAAAAGCCAAAGGCTATTTCCAAAACCCGCATTGATCTTTCCGAATTCAAAATCAGATAGCCGTTCCGGCAAACGTTATCGAACGCTCAAGGGGATAATATTGGGTTTGGACCGTTGTTGGAATTTATTCAACGCGTCAAACACAGCGGCGATAAACAGCAAGACAGCGATTCCATAAAGGTTGAAACAGAGCAGCCAAATTACGCTCAGGCAGCCAAGGACAAACGAGGGTCGCCATAATACAAACGCTTCCGGCGGAAAGAACGCCAGCCAGATTATTATCGGGATAAACAGCAGAGACAACATCTGCCAAATCGACGCTGACGGGGCGGCTGCCGGCGGAAGGGAATACGCCAGAACAAACGCCGTTCCCGGGTCGCTCGTTCCAACCAGCGGAGAAGCGTTCGAGGACAGCAGGGAGAACAATTCTGTATTCTGAACTGCAGCGCTGTAATTGGGATTCAACTTCTGCTTCTGTCCATCCCTGTTTTGGATATCTTTTTTGAACGGGTTCTCGTTAAGCGCCTCGCGAAGACGGAGAACGTTTTGCATCGCCAAACGAATGGCGCCTGTTTCAGTAGCCGTCAAATTGGAACGGCGGATATAGTCTGAATTGGGATTCCGAATTCCGAGATTCATTCGCGTCTTTGACTTCTCATCTCTGTGTTCATACTGTTTAAGCTGAGATTCAATTTCATTCAGCTTGACTGACAAACGCTCTGCAGCGTCAGGAGAAATATCGCCTGCGGTTTGCTGAAGATACAGTAGCTGGCTGCTCAAATCGTTGATGAGCCAAATCTGTTTGTTAATAAACGAAGTCGTTCTTACTGCGCCCGGGTCTGAATGGTTGAGTTTTTTCCAGGGCGAAACCGACCATAATATTTCCGGCTGCTGGGCGTTTTCAATCGTTGGAGGCTCGAATTTCATCGGGTCTGTATACAGAGTTCGATTCAACGCCGACGTGTAAACAATTCTGACGTCAACAGGGGCGTTTTCCGTAAACATCGGAATAAGCGTCTCGCCAGATTTGTTAACCGTCCAACGAACAGATCGCTGATCAATCTGAACGTTGAGCATTGTGCTTCCTTCCGGCAGCCGAACAAGAATGGAATCAACGCCAGACACGGCGCAGGCGAATTCCGCCGAGGCGCAATACTCCGCCTCGCTAATTGGTTTGACGAACATTTTCAAACCAAAAACCTTTGTTTCGGAAGCCGCCGGACGGGCTTCTTCAGAAGACGCAGCGGGTTTGTCTGACGACGCTTGATCGGCGCTGGTCGGTTCTGCCTGCGGCTCAACGTCGGTTTGCCGCCCGGCGTCTGAACGAACAATTGACCACAACATGGCGTCCTGCTTTTCCAGTTTCCAAATCCCGGACGTCGATTTCTTGAGCGGAATCGTCAGTTCAAATTCGGAATCTGACGCAAAAGGAGAAAGAGGGCGCAAAATGTAACGTCTTTGAGTAATTGACAGCGCGTCCTGCTGGCATTGAAGCGTCGTTTTGGGTGAAATGGGAGCATAGCAATTCTCGGGAACGTCAAGCAGAAATTCGTCCAGAATTCCATGGTTAACTTTAACGCGTCCTGTGAGAACAAGAGCGGGAATATTCTCCTGAACCAGCTTTACAGAGCCGTCAATAACAGCGTCAACTTCATTCTTCTGAATTTCCAAAGCCAGAGCGCACGGTTTTTTGCTGGTATCGTTTATGGTCGTCTGCCAGGTTTCCAGCAGCCGTTGATTTCGGCTGGGGAATGGGGTTTCGACAGACAGCTCCGCCTGAATCCAAACGACGGTTTTGGACGTTGGTTTGTCAAAAACCGTTTTGACGATACAGTTGTCCGTTCGTCCAAACGCCAGTTTGTATTGAGTAACGTTAAGCGTTTTAATCTGTGGGAAATCAAAGTTGATTGTCCGCAAAGACTCTGGATTATCGCTTGCGAACTCAGGGCGAATTTCCCCTGTTACAATGACCTGGCATTTCCCTTCAACAGGGGTTCCCCAGTACAGATTGAGTTCGTTTCCTTCAATGCAGGCGGACGCCGAAAACGATTTATCTTTATCAGGGTTGAACGTTATGACAGACGCTGAAGAAATGGACAAATGATTTTCCGGCTTGCCAAACGAATCCGGCAGAACGGCGCTGTATCCGCTGCATTGACCGCGAGTAATATTTATCGTCCACTTAATCTGCCACAACAGACGATCATAATCAACCAGCACAAACGCTTCTGCCGTTCCTTCTGACGTTGCTTTGGTTCGCTGAACGTTCATTACAACGCTGTCCATAACGCCGGACGAATCAATTTTTCTTCGGGAAAGGTTCAAATCGTACGCAACCGTTGGAGCCGTATCTACAATTTGAGGCGACGGGGGCAGCTGAACGGGCTTCAAAGTCGAATCCTGATCTGGCAAATCTATAAAAACGGAATCCGGGACAGCGCCAAGGGGCGATCGTTCTGTCGGAAGCGGTTTGTTATTAGCAGAGCCTTTCTGAAAGCCTCGCCACAGCTCAAAAAACGATTGAGCCGACATCGGCGTCAGGGAATCAGAAACGCATTCGTACTGCAGTCTGGGATCGAACGTAAAAGCCAGCGATCTCTGACCGGAACGGCTTGAGTCAACAGACGTTGACGGGAACTGAAGGCGACCAACGCCAACCGCGTCTTTCCAGGTAAAATGCAATTCGAAAGACGCCTGAGACGTTATCGGGCTGTCAAATTCCACCGTGATAAAACTGGGGTTCTCCGGATTGAAAATAACAGAAAATGGAATGCCCGATTGCGGACGATTCGCCTCGCCGCCGTTTTGCGAGCCAGAAGCGGAATTCGTCTCCGGCGAAGCGCTCTTCCCTGTTTCCGGTTCCTTTTTCCCGGTATCCGGTTTCTTATTCTCTGTTTTCGATTCTTTATTCCCTCTTTCCTGCTCCTTATACCCTGATTCCTCGCCTCCGCTTGACAAAACAAGACGTTCGTCGGTATTGATAACAAGAGAGGACACTGACCCGGATACGACTTTAATATTGTACTTGATTTTTACGTCAACTTTATCCGGTTTGACATCCCACCAGGACATTGTGTCAACGTCGTAAACGGGGCCGTCTGAAAGGAATCCGCCAGCATTCCATCGAACGACCAGCTGTTTAACCGCGCCAAGCTCAACGCACTTGAGCTTCAATCCCGGCTGAGTCGGCATGGAAGGGTCCGGTATCTTCATCGTTGGAGTCGATTCTGTCACGCCGCCGTAAACGCCTGGAAATTCCAGACCGGTAACGGATTCCGGAACCAGCAGCTCAAACGTAGAATTGACGCATTCCAAAATCGAGAACGATATCTCGTTTTTGCCGTCTGATGTAACAATGGTCGGTCGGAAATCAACTTCAATCAGATAACGCCCCGGCTGAGAAAGCCGAATTTCCCATCGTTTCTTTTGAAGATTCCATTGCAAAACCGTCTGACTGTCGAGTTTCTCCCAGCTCCAGTACAGGTCGTCCGATTTTGACGAATCCGAATTCTCTACGTCAGCCGCCGCCGTTGACGACTTGAGAATTTTCCCGCGGCTTACCGAGATGCTGGAAGCTATCGAAATGGTTTCCTGAAGCTGAATCGGCAGGTCAACAGCCGCGTTGGGAACCAGCGTTTCTATTTCGATGGCGCAGTTCCACAAGCCGGATTCCGTTTGTTTGGGGCGCTGAAAGAGCTTTCCATAATACTGCGTTCGGCAAACAATCCAGGACCGTTCCGGAGAACGATTTTCTCTTGTCTTCATCAAATCGAGCAGTTCCTGCGGAACGTAATAACCGCTTTTCGGACGATTCTGCTGATCGACCGGAATAAAGATTTCGTAATCTCTGCGTTCCACAGTTCCCGATCCAATAATACGGGAATCTGGCGGCGGCATGACGGGCGACTGTCCCAAAACTGGCGGCAGCGTCAATAAAAAGACCAGGATAAATAATCTGGAAACCAGATGGGAAACGCGAGTCGACAGGGAAAGCGCCGACATGCCCCTGCTGGCGGAGTTTGACTCGTCGCCGTTGTTAAACTGATCGCTTTTGGGAGGAACTGCCAGCACAAGCAGACAGATAATCGTTCCCAACAAAGCCCCTGAAAACGGCAGCGATAAAAACCAGGGAAGCGCCTGAGACAAAACAAGGCATACGCCTCCCAAAACGCAAATCCAGCGGCGAAAACCCCAAGAGGACTTGCTTATCGTCTCGTTTCCCAAACGGATGAGCTGTTCCAATTTAACGCGAGAATTCTCCAAAAAGCTTCCATGGCTTACATCCTGTTTCTCTGACTCGTTATTGAGAAGATCCTGTTCCATTTTACTGCTGTGTGAACGCTCCAAAGCGATCTGGCTGGATGACTCTTCCTGCTCGTTTTTGACAGAGATCTTTCCGCTGAGTTTGAAATACAGCGTCAAGATTGCAGAAACGGTTAAAATGAAAAACGCCCATCGGATGCATTCGCTGACCTCGCCGCGAATAATCCGGATTATTTTAGGCGCGTCGCGGCCCTCAAACTGACAGCAGTTCCAGGCGGCGTGACCGGAAAGGGTGTAAGGAACGGGGAACGTTGAATTGGAATCCGCTTTTGAATTCACCGATGCCGATTGATTCTTCAACTCCGATTCGTTATTATCAGACGGTTTGTTTTTGGCGTCCTGATTAGCGCCGACCTGATCGTCGTCCCAGATTTGTGAAACGATACTCATAATCACAACGGAATCGCGGCGAAGCAGCGGTCCGAAAATGCGTTCAAGCCAGCCGTCAACCGTAGGATCTGAAGACAAATACGAATTCAGACGGCGATACGACGTCGGATAATACAAATTCCAGCTTGACTGAAGTACGTCAATATCCAAAACCGGCTTTTGAGGGCGAAACGACGCTCCGGTTTTTAACGGTTTTTCAAAACACGTCCATTGAACCGTCAAAACAAACAGTTTCTTTTTGGGCGGCAAGAGAATAATAAACGTATTCTCCGATTCTTTGATTATATTCTCTCCGCTGACGGATTCGTTATCAATTCGGACGCCCGTTAAAAACGGACGGGAAGTGGAATTGCCAGACGCGTCTGACGGCAGAGTGATTTTCAAACGCGTATTGGACGCATCGGACGTATGAGCGCTATCCTGTGACGGAAAACGGTTTTCAATCGTCCACTGTGCTGACGTCAGCACGTTTCCGCTGGCAAAATGCCGTTCTTCCACAAGCTGATTCCACGCCCAAATGGAGACGTCTGACTGCGGAGCTTTGCAAACGGAAAGCTCCATCCGGGGCGGTTCCGAAGCGCTGTCGTCTGCAGGAGAGTCCGATGCGGACTCGCTTCTCAAATCGTATTCGTACGTTCCGACCGTAAAATCGGCGTTGTTGTCTGACGCGCTCTTGACGAACTTCATTCCATACGCATGGATGTCGAACAAACGCGGCGCTCTGGAAAACACGCTGACCGACGACGTCAGACGGGAG
>JAZUMX010000766.1:0-12052 GCA_045603865.1 Thermoguttaceae bacterium | reverse complement strand
GTCAAAGTTCTCTGTTTGATTCCCTTTAATCTCGACCGTCAGCGTTGACTGGGAGCCGTACTTTTCCGGGACAAAATCCGTCCAGAACGGGCTTCCGTCGAGCATCTTTTGTTTAGGGTCTGGCTTGGAACCGGTGATTTTGACGGTCATGGTTCCTTTCCGAACCTGAGCGGTATACTTCCCGTTGGAAATAGAAGCTCCCTGCGGCGACAGTTTGGAATCGCCGGGAACAAAAGAAATGGAGCCGTCTGGAACCAGTTCGCCTTGATAGGTTACTGTTCCGCTAACCGTATAGAGTTTTTCTTTTCCGCAGCTGGAAAGCGTCAGCGTTAAAGCGCATATCGTCAACAGAAATAACAGTGTTCGGTAGTTCATATTATTTGAAAGCTTCTGATTGTTAAACAAAAACAGGAAGGACAAAAACAACAAGGAATCATTCGTCTAAAGCGGCGGTTTCCATACCGTCGCGGCTTCCCATAGCGTGATACGCTTCCAGGTCTACGGTTGCAGGAATAAAGGTAACGGAGCCGTCGCACATGGAGGCGGCTACGCCGTCGCCGCTGTGATAGGATCGGGCGGAGACGAGGTTTTTCTGGTTGGTGTTTGTACACGGCGCGTAAATCGTAGAAATGCAGTAATGATGCCGGTCTGGTTCTGATGTATTGGGCGCGTACAGCGTGGAAAAGAGCGCGCCTGTGTGACGACAGTTGATAAGTCGTCCGCGAATGTCTTCTTTTCCGGTTCCTTGAGCGCCGTCGGGAACAAGGCGGATTTCGCTGAACATCAACGTGTTCGACGTCCCGTCTGTTACATGCGCCGGTTTTATACCTCTCAGCGGAGGAAAAATCCCATTGAGATCCATGCAGGCTTCCTGTTTCCAGGCTCCGGAAGCGTCTACGTTGAAATACGTGTTGCCGCCGTTGCCGACGTAATTCCCATGAAATCCCTGTTGGTTTTGAGCCGAAGAACCGTTATGGACTTTGGGATTATTTGGGTCGTCCGGACACATCAACGTTTGAACGATGGTTGTTTTAGACGGCAAATTGGTATAATCGAAACTTCCGCGCCCTCCGGGAGTTGCTTCAGGATGTTGATAGTGTTCGGTATAGACGTCGTACAGGGAGATCTGCTCGATATACGGCAGAATGTGATAATACCAGCTTCGACGCATCCAGGCATCCGGCTGGCCTTCGTTGTCGATATATCCGTACGAACCGCAGCAGTAAACCTTATATGTCGATTCATAACTGATTACAGCAAGAGTAATCTGCTTGATGTTGTTGGTGCACTGCATTCGCCGCGCCGTTGCGCGCGCCGCCTGAACCGCCGGCAAAAGCAAACCGACCAAAACGCTAATTATCGCAATGACGACCAACAATTCTACCAGCGTGAATCCGTTACGTTTCATAAATCTTGACATGACTATTTATTAATGGATTTCAAATAATTGATTTTTAATGAATTATTTCTATAAATTATAATACCTTCGATAATCAATGTCAATAGGCTCACAAAAAAACAGAGCGTTTTTTAAGCGCTCTGTTGGAAATAACGAGAATCTTTTTTCAGGACGATGTGAACGCCTAATCTTCAGTTTTTGGAATATATAATGGTGCGTAGCGATAATACGTTTCCAAAACCATGGTTGACAGCGCAGTGTCGTACAGACGTCCGCCGCGTTCGGTCCATGAAGAGTTATTATACCAGGAGCCCTTTTCATGCCCATCCTGCGATTGGGAGTTGACCATCTGTTCTCTCATAACAGCGTTCCATTTTATCCACATCGGATCGGCTTTTTGCTGCACGTTATATTGGTACATGGTCTGTGTTGCATAGAAATTATAATAGCTGTCAGACTTGCTGGGTCCTAATCTTGACAACCATAGCACTCCGCGCTGAAGATTGGGGTTTTCATGCTTCCAGCCCAAATACATTCGATCCATCAGACCGATAGCCGTGGTTGTCGGACCTGCGCCAGGATCTGTATAGCCGTATTTGGCGCCTGAATCCGATTGAACGGAGTCCAGGAATCGCAACGTCTTGGTTATAACGTACTTAGAAACATTCATACCGGACAAGTAACCAGTTTTGAGAGCTGAAACTTGCCAACCTGTAGCCGAAGTATCTCCTGATTGATGAGGTTGATAACGCCATCCCCCGCTTACGGGATCCTGATGATAACTGATATAGTTCAAGCTCCCTTGAGCGACAGGAAGAAGCTTTTTATCTTTGGTCATGCCGTAAGCCTCTGTCAGACAAAGAGCGGCAATTCCGTGCGAATAAATCGTCCCGCCGTTTTCAAGGTATGAAACGCAGCCGTCTTTCGTTGCTTTGCCATTTCGACAAAGGTAGTTAAGCCCATTGTATACGTTTGTTTTGTATTTCCCTTCATTAATATGAGTTACGCCCGCGCCAAGGAACGGCAGTAAAGCCAAACCCGTAGCGCCGTTAAACGCTTTATCAAATTTACCGGGGTTGTTACACTCGCCGCGGCAAGATGACGCTAATTGGTGATTAAAACTCCATGAACCGTTGGGAAGCTGATGTTCGGCAATCCACTTTAGACCCAACGAAACAGCGCGTTCGCTTTCTGTCGTGCCGCCGCCCAACGCAACAGCTCGCGCTTTTCCTGAACCACGATTGAAGAAAATATCTCCCGTATTAGTATTTGAAGCAATATCAGGAACTTCGCGATTCCTTGTTGTAACGCTGGAAGTATGAGTTGGACGTTTAACGCTATCGTCGCTTAAATCTCCGACTGTATCGTGACCGATGTTAAGAACGCAGCGGAATCCAAGACCGACTGTGCGCTGATTGGGATCCAACCCTCCGCGTAAAGCAGAACGACAGAAATGTTTAGGACTACCCCAACTGCCGCCGCGAGTCATTTTTTTAGCGCCGTCGGCTGGTCCTTTGGGATCCTTTGTCGGTTTGCTTGGATATACTCCGCACCAGTCTGCAACCCATTCCGCCACGTTGCCATGCATGTCGTATAATCCCCATTTGTTGGGTTCTCGCGTTCGTATGAGTTGTGCGTGACCGTCGCTGTTGCCATGATGCCAGGTTAAATCTTCAAAACTGCCGGCAAAAGCTCCTCTGGAACCGGCGCGGCAGGCGTATTCCCACTGCGCTTCCGTTGGCAGTTCAAGAGGAAGCCCAGCCGCTGCCGCTTTTTTGCAGAAGTTGTTGCATTCATACCAGCTGACGTTTTCAATGGGTTTTTTGGGCGAAGGTCTGGACGAACCACGAAATTCTCCCGTAACGACCATCCATTGCTCCTGAGTAACCTCCGTTTCCATCATCCAGAATCCCTTGGAGATTTTCACTTTGTATTGTCGTTCGTTAGGATTGCGTCCTTCTTCGTCTTCAGGAGATCCCATAGTGAATATTCCCGGCGGAATCCATCGAAATACAAATTTTTCGCGGTCGATTTCTTTTACCAGAGTGTCGCCAGCTTTTGGCGCTTCTTTGGGTTTTGACTCTAAATCTAAAGTTTCCGAATCGGACGGTTTTGGTTCAGAGGACTCTGGTTCTGATGTTTTTGAACCTGACGGAAGCTCGGGAAGAAGATCGTCAAAGGCGCTGATGTCGACCGGTTTGTCATTAATTGAATGTTCAGACTGATCCTTTGATTTATCCGCAGTGGATTGTTTTTCCTTGTTGTTTTCCTCGACAGGTTCTTTTACTGATTCCTCTTTTGGCGGTTGATCCATGTTATTAGCCAGAGCTTCGTTCATGTTTTTGTCGGTCATCATAACGCGGAAACCGGCGCGAGATTCGCTGCCCTCTCTGCTGGCGCTTCGACAGTACACAAAATGATTTAAGTAAGCTCCACCCCTAACAACGTGTTTTGAATTGTCGCGTTTTTTAATCTTATCGTACAGCGTTTTTGGAGTCGCTATATCGACGATAATGACAGTATACTCTTCATCTCCTGTTGGATTAACTTGATGCTCAATTATATATCCACCGTATGGGTCTGAACACCATTCAGCTACATTTCCATGCATGTCATACAATCCCCAGGCGTTAGGACGAAAACTCTTGACAGGGGCAATGAACTGAAAACCATCATAGTGTTCATTATCTTGATATGATCGTTTAACAATATCTATATCGGAGTTAAAACTCTTGTCGCAATAATTCCCGTATTTACATAAATCGTCGTAGGAATCGCCAAAACAAAAAGCGGTCTGCGTTCCTGCGCGACAGGCATATTCCCATTGGGCTTCAGTAGGCAGCTGAACTTTCATTCCCAGTTGAGAACACTTCTTACAAAAATTTTGACTGTCATCCCAACTATAAAAATCATTTGGTTTGTCATCACTTGTATCAGAATGACCGTTTATAATGGATCCATACTGCTTATATGTAATTTCCGTTTCAAGCATCCAGAAACCTTCTGTTAATGTAACAGGATGTAAAACTTCCTCATCTGAACGTCCTTGGCTTTTAAAATCAGGAATGCAGCTTTCAACAAAAGCTCTTTCATGGGCTTGTTCTTTAATTTTTTCTGTTTCTTGTCTTGAGTACCCCATTGCATCGCCAATTGCGTCATAATCGGAATCAGAGAAATTGGAACCTGAATAGCAATTGCCATTTCCAGGAGGATATTCAGTTGATGGCGATCCCATCATAAACCGTCCCGGCGGACACCAGCGAAAAACAAACGCCTGACCTTTGCAGTAAAGCGTCTTCTTTTCGCCTGGTCTGTGTTTGGATTCAACCAGAGGCGGATCTGTAATTTGAGAAATGTCAAAACCCTCGTAGGTTGTGAGTTTAGTATCTACCTCGATTTCTTCTGGTTGGTATTCTTCCGCAACGTCGTCTTTGTGTGAAGAGAATAAACCCTTGGCTAAAATGGATAACGCCAAGAGCAATACAACGCCGACGCCGGCAATTAAGAAAATCATCAATTTAGATTTCTTCTTTGTCGGCTCGGTAAACTGAAAATTGCCGTCGCTGTCCTGTTGAGGTTCTGTAAAGACAAACTCGTTGTTTCTTGACTTTTTCGGTTGAGGCTTTACTTGACGTTTTGAATTCATTTTTTTAGTCCAAATGGGGTCAATTACATAATTCTAAGCAATGCTTAAATTTCTAGTCCAGGTCAAAACGAAGGTTCAAAGCGGCGCCCAGCGCGTATACGAGTTCTCTTTCGCGGGTTGTAACCTTGCCGTCGTAATTGACGCATTCGATAAACGCATTGAAAAACATCGCTTTAACGGGCGTAGCGGCATATTGAATCTTTTGCAGCGCTTTAGCGAATGACGACAAATTGCAGCTTGACTTTTCCGGCATAGGTATTTTACACCGGATTGAATTACAGGCGTTAACAAATGACCCTTGAGCGTCTGCCGCGTTACTGGCGCCGCTATAGGCAACGTATCCCAACATAATCTGGAATTCATTTCCAAGCTGAGCAGCTGTAGTATATTTGACAACGTTTTTGATTAGTCCGTAACGATAGTCCAGTTGTCCTGTGATAAGACATCGCAAGGTTAATTCGAATAAATCGAGCCGCTGATCAGCCGCCGTCAATTCGTTAATAATTGTACGGAACGCTTTGTATTGTGAAATTGTCATTTGCTGCAAAGCGTAGATGCCTGCTTCCGCCAGACGAATTTTATCGGCGCAGGAATAGCTGATAGCAGTTGGAAGCAACTGCTTTACCAACTGCAACATTGCTCCGTCCAAAACGCTTTGTAAGTATTGCCACTGATTCATTCGAACTTCCTGATTGGAATCAATTAACAAAGCAATTATAGCGCAGCGAACAGAGTACGGATCGCGAATATAATCAATGAATTGAGGCGTTGCCGGTTCCGGCGCAGCGTAAACTTGTTGTTCTTCAACGGGAGTTTGAGTAAAATCAAACTGTGGTTGATTGATTGTATAAGACGTAGAAACTGCGCCGGAATTGTTGCCTGCAAATCCCATTGCCATTCCAGAATACGGCGAGGATGATCCCGAATTTGTATTGGAAGAGTTTTGTGCGGATCTTCTGGGAACGCTGGAAATCAATCCTTTAGGATTGGCAAACTCCTGTTTAATAAATGAGGGAATGACGCCATTATAACTTGGAATAAGATGTTTAATTCGATCGTCTGTGGAAGGATGCGTTTGAAACCACGACGACAGAGGCGCAAAGTAGAATTGAGCGTAAGCCTCTCTATTGGGTGAACAATTGGCTTGTACCTCAGCGTTATCTCCTTCGCAAGCCAGTTTGATTTTCATCAAAGCGTGCGCCATTGCTTCCGGATCGCCTATCATTTTTGCGGACGTTGAATCAGCCAAAAACTCTCTTTGACGAGAAACGGCAAAGATTAACAGTTGTGCAACCAGATAGCCAATATAACCAAGAGCGCAAATTCCAAGTCCGATAACCGCTATCGCCGCAGCGCCGCCAGCTGCCTGGTCGTTCTTTTTTCGGCTGTTTTCATCGTAAATGCCGTTATTCATCGCATTCACTTCAGCTGCAATATTGTTATTAGCGATGTTTTGCTCATTTCGAGCTGCATTTAAAAAGAAACTGCCAATTCTTTGAACAAAAGAAAAACCTGAAGCGGCACAGCCCATATTGGTATGAAGAGCGCAGTCTCCGTTGACAATATGTCCGAATTCGTGTCCAAGAACGGCTTTTAATTCTTCGCGATTAAAAAACTTCATTGAACCTTGAGTTACGGAAACCGCCGCCGTTTCCGGGCTTAATCCGGCAGCGAATGCATTGATGTCCCCTTTGTTTTCGATGTAAACAGGCGGCATTGGTATTCCATAAGTGGAGCTGAGTTCTTGAACAAGCACAAGCAACTGACGTTCTTGAGGATCCGTTGTATTGGATTGAACCCGCTTGGCGCCCAGGCTTTCAGCAACGTCAGAACCCGTATACGAAGAGTTTGCCATGTAACTAAGCCACCATGCTCCCAAAAGGAATACAACAGTAACAATTGTTACGAGCATACATAATCCTCCTCTTGCCTCAGCGGATAATTCAATTGCATTATCTGGTTCTGTGATCACAGCATTGTATACTGCAGGCGCGATGCCAACAACCAAAATATTCATGCATATTACAATAATGAATGCTGCAAGAAAAAAGTAAAACACAAGCTTTGCCGTAGCGCCATGAGCTTTTTTGATATTGCTGTGGATGTTGGCGCGTATTCTTGAACCGCTTGACATCTGAGTTCTCCCTAACTTATGATACGAGACTACTTATACAATAACTCTGCTGGTTTGTAATAATTCTAGTCAGATTAATAGATACTATTCGCCCGTATAAAGCAGAAAAACAGATTTTTTAAAATATTGTTTTTCTGCTAAAACGGACGAAACGTATCGTTGTTGACCTGAAATGAGATTGTTTTACTCCTAATTCTGATTAATTAAATGGAGCGTACAACTGGTTGTAATTAAACAACTCTTGTGGTTGATTGACCGGATAGCCATTATAGACAACCCCGATACCTTCTCCAATTTCGTATGGAGCTTCTACATCGTCAAGATGAATAACCTGACCGTTGGGAAGCATGCCCATTATACGGACTAGTAGTATAGGACCGTTTTGAGTCTGTCTTGCGTTCACGAGTAAAACGCCAACGCTAGTAAGTTCGACTCTGTTTTGCATGCACCATTGAACAATCAACGCACGGAGTTTTTCCTTCCAGTTGTTAACTGCAATGCTAGCAGCAACGCCTTGAGCAACGCCTGCTAAAAAACTAAATAATAAATCCATTCTTAAAGCCTTATTGTTTGATTGTTGATAAAAATCGCCTAAACGCCTATCTTGTAAATATCATGCAATCAACTTGATGTATTGTACAAAAAAGCAATGACGTTATGATTCAGCTAACTACGAATAGAGTACAGCGTTAATGCCGGCGGTGGCTTTGATCAAATCTTCAACCGCGCCTTCCAGTTTGGCAATGACGTCTTCCGGAATGTTCATCTTTCCGCCGATATCGCGGACGAGTTTCTTTTCCGGATCGCTGTAATCTCCGTCGATGTGTCCGAGGGAAATCAGGTCTTTGAGCAAAAGACGTGCGCGAGGCTGAAACGATGACAACTTTTCCAGATTCTGAACGTATTCTTCTTCTGTGATAGTGGCTTCCAGCAACTGATAGGGGTTGAGATTGGGAATGGAACTGCAGTAAATGCCGGCAACTTCCTCAATGAAACGCTGTTCGCTTTCGGAAAAATAACCGTCTGCGACCGCAATCTTTTTCAGCATGCAGATGTGGAACCGAATGTTGTCCTCGGTCAAAAAAAAGGTAGATGTGTCCATGTTTTTCTCCTATGGTTGTGAAAAAACAAAACGTGATTAGATTGTAAAATACAATCGTTTTATAATAGTTCTATTAATGCGTTATTCTGTGTCGATTAAAAAATAATCAATGAAACAAACAATTATTAACAATCAAGGGCAATTTTGATCCGTCTGCTTTGATGATAAGCAGGAATCAAAAATTATCTCTCAACAATTTTTGGGCAACTTGGTTGCCGTTATCAGCGGCTTTTTTCCACCACTTATATGCCATGTCTCTGTCCTCTGGAAACCCCCATTCTCCAAAATAGTAGAAAACACCAAGAAAATTTTGCGCTTTAGAATTATTGTTATCTGCGGCGTTCTTTATCCATGCAACAACTTCATCAATTCTTGCTTTACCTTCTGTATCTATTCCGCGATGTTCTTTAGTTAGGATTCCGACATACTCTAATTGCATTTTAACATAGCCTCTTTTGGCTAATGAATATACCCACTTATTTTCGTCAAATTCTTCATAGAGCATTTCTTGAGCGTCTGGAATACCCTGTTCAGCTGCTTGTCGAAGCCAGTATCTGGATTTACCTGAATCTTTAAGACTAAATGTTGTTGAATCATTATAAAGCATACCAAGCGCTGTTTGAGCTATTGAATCTCCTCCTTCTGCCGCGTTAACCAATATTCTTTTGGCTTTATCTTTATCTGGCTCATAAACTATGCCTTGTGCATAACAAATTGATAATGCTACCGGATATTTTTGCTTTGCAGCATTTTTTAACCATCGTTCAGCTTCCTCCTTGTCTTCTTTCTTTAAATTAAAAAAACAAAAAACCTGAGCAGGCGCATAGCCGTTATTAGCCGCTTTTTTATACCATTTAATGGTTTCATAATCGTTTAAAATCATGCCCAGTTTAAACTGCGCTTCCATGTTGCCGCTTTCGGCTTTCGGGCGTAAATTGTCTACAGTGTCTTCATCAGTGAATGTAACTGTTTTAGGAGCTTTGCTTGTAACTAAATTGGACAACCCTGATGAACCAGAACTTCCTCCTGCGATAAAAAACAAACCAATAACAACAACAATAACAGCTGCCGCGGCACCAATAATCATCATCTGATTGGAATTGGCGGCTTTTTTTCTTGTTCCAGAGTGGCGTTTGAAATTTTTACGACCAGAAGACGGTTTAGACGATGATGACTGTGAAAAATCTGGAATCGCAGTTTCTGACTTGGAAGCGGCGGCTTCGTTGGAAGGCGTGGCTTTCGTCTCAGACGCGCCTGGAAAAGAAAATTGCGGCTTTGGAGTACTGGGAAGGGTAAATTGAAACGAGGAAGGGTTGGAAGGGACGTTCTGTGGTTCTGGCGAATTGTTAATTGCAGCAAAGAACTGCTTCAATTTTGGGTGTTGACCTGCTCGACAGGGCTTTTCTCCAGATGAACAGACTGGCGTCGTTTCAACAATTACACCTGCTTTAATCTGGTTAACGATCTCATCAAACTCGACTGGACCAATTTTATGACCATTATGTGCATATACCCACATTTGACTTACCTCTTTATATCTCGACACTGTAATAGTGTTTATTCTTGAACCAGTGAATACCCCCTTTTTATTTTTTTTGACATTATATATATCAATGGAGGGCGTACTGATTTGGGAAAGTTTTTTGAATATTTTCTGACTGCCGTTTGAAATTTTTTTTGTTAACCATAAGTCTTGGCGTCAATTCAATGGCAAATATTCTCAATCCGGTCTGTTAAATATCGTCTGGCGTTTTTTCTTTTTTGCAAAGTCAGAATTATAGGCAATCCTATAATTTTTAATGACTTGCGAATTATAAAAAGAAAAATTTCTCCTTCTTGATAAAACAGAACAGATTAATTCTTCCTCTATTAGGAGAGTAAACGAAAGAGCGTTACAAGAAATTAAAAAAGGCGAAAATTATTTAAATTTTCGCCTTTGAGGTTGATATTGCGTCAGATTCTCCATGAAAAATAAATTTGGAGGTCTTTAGACGCTCCCAGTGCTATGCGATTGAACCGTTGCCGGCAGAACGCGTTCTGTATTAATTATTTTGAATAATATTATACCCAATTAATTGTATATTTCAAGACGTTAAAAGAAAAAAATCTGAATTCCTCTTGAAAAAATATAAAAATCGTGTATAATAATAATATAATTTTTCAAACCTTTAACCCAAATCTGTGAAAGTCAACGCATACTTCCTCTGCTTTGCAGGGCGCGTAAACCCGGCGGGGATTTGAGGGAGTTCACCGACTTTCACAGTACGTAACCGTCATTACACCGCAAGCCCGGAATTTCTTTGGAAACTCCGGGCTTTTTCATTGTCGGTCTTTTATTATCTCAGGCAGACTGTATCGAAACAGTCTTCAATCTCAATAGACGATTATTCAAAAACAATCGTTTGATGAATTTGGTTATTCGATAATGAGGGTATCAATAACTCTCCCCAGCTTTGGGGTCCGGACCATATTGGTTTGGGCCTCTGTTGCCTTCTTGAACTTCAAAGATCAACAGAATAATGGCTCCGATAATAGGAATCAAAACAATCAGAACCCACCAACCGGATTTACCAATGTCGTGCAATCGACGAATACAAACTGCAAGACCGGGCAAGAAAAACGCCAGGCTGACAAGATTTGCAAGCAGCTGAATGGTTTCCAACGGCAATTGAATCAAGCCGCCGATAACGCCAATAAGAAATCCTAAAACAATTTGCGCAATAATAGAAAACAACACAAAAAACCAGTACTCAGCTCGTCTGGCGCGGCCGTCAAACTTTGCGTACTTCTTGGTCATGCAGTCAATGAAGTAATTCATAGAACCTCCCGTAAAATGGAACAAATAATGGAATTAAACTTATAACAGGTTAATCGAAGCAAACAAATACTCTTTAAACCCATTAATAACTTTTTCGGAATAATTTTACAAAAAATTAAAATTTATATTCTGACATATCCTGAATCAGAACGTCTGAGCATATAAAAATGTCAACATGAAGCGGTTAGTTCAAATATTATACGTTCCGTGTAAATTCAACTAACCGCTTTCTGCTGACAGGGCGAATTATTGGAATAATCCAGAATAAATCACCGGTTTATTTGCGGTTGATCAGTTCGACCATTTCCGGGGTGAGGGGCATATAGTCCCAGTTCTTAAAGAACATTTCGCAGTCCGTTCCGCCGTGCATTTGAAGCCCGAGTTTGCCGGTCTTTTCGCATTTCGGGTCGACGATGTCAGACGTGCAGTATCCGTTGAGCGTCTGAACCATGCGGTCGCCGACAGCGATTGTCGCTGTCGTGTTCCATTCTTCAGGAACGTTTTTGTTACGGACGTTTTCGACGATTTCGTCATTGGAAACGACCCAGCCGCGGCCGGGGATCATCTTTCCGTTGATAATTCCAGCGGTATGCCAGAGGGCGGAGTCTTTGGAGTTGTTGGCGATTTCGTTCTGCCAGCCGCGGAGAACCCACGGGGCTTCCGTTTCTTCGGCGCGGAAATACAGAGCGCTGTTGCCGCCGTTCATTCTGTAGGTAACGCGGGCGGCGAAGTTGTCGTAATTGTCGTTGGAAATAACCAAGCCGTCGCGGGATTCCTTGGATTTGTGGTCGCCGTGCAGCGTACCGTCTTCCATGAACGACCATTCCTGCGGCAGAACGAAGTAGGCGTTTTCGAGCTTGTATTTGCCGTCGTCGCCTTTGACGAAGAACGATTTCCATTCGCTTACGCCGAGGTCTTTAATGCGAATGTTCTTCCACGCGACTTTGCAGGCT
>JAZUMX010000765.1:0-1722 GCA_045603865.1 Thermoguttaceae bacterium | reverse complement strand
AACAATTAATAATTCCTCAAAAAAATTGCAAAAGTTTTCCTCTTATCCCTTGCAGGGAAAAAATTTTTGGTTACAATAGGAGTTTTCAGTGGGAGATGGAGAATTTGCTTAGAATACGGCGAAGCTCCAGTCTCGTTTGGGTTTTTATTTTACCCCCTAACCCCCTAAAATCAGGCAATGAAAAAGAAAACGCTGCTTTTTGCCGGTTTTGCGGTATGCGCGATCGTAACGATCGTTGGCATGCTGTTTTTCTACGACAAGCCCGTATTTGCAAACACGGACAACTCCCCTTCTGCAACTACGGACAATCCTGCGTCTGAAAACCAGGATACAACCACATCTGAAAAACAAACAAAACCAGTCTCTGAAAAGAAAAACGACCCCAGAATTATCAGTTCGATCGAACAGCTCAACGATCCTAAATATACGGTTGCTGTTCAAATGGGGACGTCGGGCGTGCCAGCCGCTTTTGAAGTTCTTCCCAAAGCCCATATTAAACAGTTGGAAAGCGACCTGGTCAGCAACTGCATGGAAGTCGAAACCGGCAAGGTTGACGCATTCCTGGCAGACCGCCCCACTCAAGAATGGTTTGCTATCTCCCATCCAAAAGTAGTTGTCTTGCCGGACGACGCTGCGGAAGGGCATCTGGTTATCGGCGCCGCCAAAGGGCGGGAAGCTCTCATTGAACAGGTCAACGAGTTCATTCGTCAAATCAAGGCGGACGGTACGTATCAGGCGATGTACAAGCGCTGGCTTTTGACGACCGATCCCGTTCTGCCGGACGACTTGCCCAAGCCGACAAATCCGACGAAAACTCTCAAAATCGTTACCGAAGGCATCAACCCGCCTCTGACCTATATTAAAGACGGCAAGCTGACCGGCTACGATATCGAATTCGCGCTCCGTTTTGCCGCGTTTGCCAACGTAAACGTTGAATTTGAAGCGGTCAGCTGGGACGCGATGATCGTCGCAACGCAGCAGGGTCAGTACGACCTGATGGTTTCGGAACTCGACAAGACGCCGGAAAACGCCGAAACGATGGCGCTGTCCGACGATTACCTTCAGTCCGGGCTTTCCGTTATGATTCTTCGCAGCCGATGTGACGAAGCGATTCTCAAGCGTCTGGAAGAAATCGCCGAAAACGACAAAGACTCCCTTCAGGGCAAAGCCGCGGCGGCTCACAAAAATGCCGACGTTAAAAAGCCGTTCTATAAGAAAATTGCGGAAAGCTTCTATAGAAACCTCGTTTACGAATGCCGCTGGAAGCTGATTCTCAACGGTTTTGGCGTAACGATGCTTATTACAGCCTGCTCTCTCGTTTTGGGCACGCTGTTGGGATTCCTCCTGTGCATGGTCAGACGCAGTCACAACGCCTTTGGCGTCCTTTGCGCCAAGATTCTCATTCGATTCATTCAGGGAACCCCGTTGATGGTTTTGCTGATGTTGATGTACTATGTTATCTTCGTAAACGTCAACGCGATTCTGGTTGCGATTTTCGGCTTCTCGGTCAACCTGGCGGTCTACTTTGCGGAATCGCTCCGCGGCGGTCTGGAAGGCATCGACCCCGGTCAGCTGGAAGCCGCGTCTGCAATGGGATTCACCCGATTCCAGCGGTTCCGACTGATCAAGTTCCCGCAGCTGGTTCAGATTATCATGCCGGTTTACAAAGGCGAAATCGTGTCCCTGTTGGAGGGAACGGCTATTGTCGGGTACATTTCCATT
>JAZUMX010000764.1:0-2255 GCA_045603865.1 Thermoguttaceae bacterium | reverse complement strand
ATCCCGTGAGCCAGCAGAACCGGCGAACCCGCCTGACCCGGATTCTTAACGTGAATCATCTGGGTGTCGATAACCCAGCCGCCGACGTTGTCAAAATTTTCCGCTTCCACAAAAACGGTGGAATCTGAAAGGGGAGCCGCCGATGCAGTCTGCGGCGCTGCTGTCAGCAAACCGCACAAAATCATGATTGCGATAACGAACAGGGATTGTTTCATAATTGTCGTCCTTTGTTGGGGAGTAGGGAATAGGGAGTAGGGAATAGGGAAAAGACGCTAGAATCCAAAATCGTCAACTTCGGTAATTTCCGGCTTTTTCTCCTCGTATTCTGCCCGGTCGTGCTGTTCCGCGTTACCTTCGACGTAAATCGCTCTGAACGGGCGAACGGGGCAGATGGATTCGCAGCCGCCGCACCCGACGCAAATGTCAGGATTGACGTGAGGAATGGTCAAGCCGTTTTTGTACGGAACCATGGAAACCGCCTGAGTTGGGCAGTGTTCGGAACAGGCTCCGCAGCTGTTTTCTTTAACTTTAACGACGCAGTTGTCTTCAATAAATACAACGCGTCCCATCTGAACTTTGTGCTTCTGCTCAATCGTCAGCGGGACAATGGCGTGGTTCGGACAGACGTCGCCGCAAATGGTGCAGTCGTAGTTGCAGAACCCGCGGGCGAAGTCCAGATGCGGCTGCATGAACCCTTTCACGCCGTATTCTGACGTGGCAGGTTTGAGGATGTTAGTGGGGCATTTTGCAACGCACAGATGGCATGCGGTACAATGCGCGTTGAGATGTCCGATGCTCTTTGCTCCCGGAGGGGCGATGGGCGTTTTACGAACGTAAGGAGTTTTACCCGTAAAGAACATTTCCGGGTCTTCGCCTTCCGGAACGACGCCGGCTTTTGCCGCTGGCGCAGGCGCGGCTTCCTCTGCAGTCGGCGTAACGGTATCTTCCTCGGCTACGGAGCTGGGCAGGGCTTGAGCGGCAACTGTCAATCCGGTAACGCCAATCAACGCGCCGACAAACTCGCGGCGCGCGCCGTCGACGCTGCATTGAGCCGTCGATTGTTCAGCCGTCTTTTCCGCCACAGACTTCTTTACTGAGGCGTTCTCAATTTCTGGAATGAATTTATCGTAGTTTTCACAAACGACGTCGTAATGAATCGCGTCTTTACGACAGGCGTCTATGCAGTCGAAGCAGTTGACGCAGCGGCTGATGTCGATGATTTTACCTTTGGAATCTATGCAGGAAGACTTGCACGCCCGCTCACACATGCCGCAGGATATGCACTTTCTTTCGTTAATTCGAATGCGTAAAAACGAGAATCGGGAAAGCAGCCCCAAAAACGCGCCGACGGGGCAAATCGTATTGCAGTACGTTCTGCCGTTACGCCAGGCGAGATAGCCGATGAAAATCAGGAACCCCAGCGCAACGCCAACCGCTGCCAGAGAGAGGGGAATCGCGTTGACATAATAAACCGGCAAGCCCGCAACTTCTTTAATTCCGCACAGCTTGCAAACGTACCAGTACAGGTTGTTTCCCGACTGATAAATCGGTTTGAAAATGTTGCAGGCGATGCGTCCGTAAATGCTGTACGGGACAAAAAGAAGCGAAACCCACGAAACGTAGGACGAAATGCGTTTGCATGTTCCAACGGCAGCTGGCGCGACCAGTCTGGCGACCAGCGCGAGGTAGCCCGTTAAAAACAGCAGCAAAACGACGCCACGAAGGAACGGAATCGGCTTTTTGTATTCAAACTTCTTTTTGGCGTGAAAGCGCTTCGCAATCGCGTTGATAACGTCCTGCAATACGCCCAACGGACAGACAGTCGAGCAGTAAACGCGTCCATATACAAGCGTTGCCACTAAAATGGACAGGATGATAATCCATGAATGGGACTTCAGAGCCGGGACAAGCTGAACGCGTTCCAGCCAGCTGAACTGCGTCGGCAAAAATCCGGCGAAGTCCACAAAATACAGCGTTATTCCGAGGAATAAAACCAGCGCGGCGATAATGCGAAGGATTCGTAACATATTGGCAGGATATCTATGAATATTAACGGAGTTGACAGAAATGGAATATCTAAAAGACAGCTTTTATTATTCCCCTCTCTATTTAAATATACATAAATTAAAAATTTTTTCAATAGTATACACAGCTTTTTTGACAATTTTTTAATATTTATTATGTTGAGAATATTTGTCAAGAAAAAACAACGATTATTTTTAAGTAATTCTTGTATGATAAAATTTACGGCGATT
>JAZUMX010000763.1:0-12488 GCA_045603865.1 Thermoguttaceae bacterium | reverse complement strand
CATGTGGGAAGAAGCGCCTGGCATTCCAACGAGAATCAAAGACACGCGAATTAAAGAGATCCAAACGGTATCAGCAGCAGAGGCGATTTCCATGCTTCAGCTTGGCTCCAAGGTTTCCTCGCCAGACGCGCCGCCAACTATCGAATTCAATTTGGCGTCGTCGGGAGTGTCTACGGACATTAATCATTTGATTCTCGGCGCCGATCTGATGGTTAACCACTGCCGTTGGGCTGTTCAGCGAGAAGAACTCAAACGCCAAAAGGCAGATTTTCAAACGGAAATCGACCCGATGGATAAGGACTTTATTCGTCAAGGAAAAGAAGCAAATATTCTTATCTGGACAATCAACTCGCCCCTTGCCAACGATGAGGCGTACAACCGTATGGAAAAATGCTACCAGACGATTCTTGTTACATTCCGATTCCTGAAGCAGGTTGAAGAATCCCGTCCGGAAGGCATGGACGGCAGAAACCTTCTGGAAAACGTTACACAACTTGCGGCTGACGCGCAATGCGTTCTCAAAACGGAACTGCGTTCCCAGGGAAAAGAAGTTACCAAAGACCCCATTCAGACTGAGGCGTTCCGTTATTTGCGCGAATTGGGAAACAAAGAACATTTTTATTTGTTTAACATCAAATCTCAGGACGAACTTCCGCTTGAACGCGCAGACGAAATCATTTCTGAAATTAATGAACTGCAGGAGCAGTATTACTCCATAAATTCGGAATCCAAACAAAAGAAGAATCTGCTTGGAAAAGTGAGCTATCACGCAAAGCAGTTAGCCAACGGCGGCGCACCCCGGGAGCAATGGGAGAAAATCATTGCTGCAGCAACGGAGCTGTCCGTCGATTATTCCATGCCGCCGTCCAACCTGTTCTTCCGTCAAAATCTGGAAGACGTCCTCAATACGCTCCCGCCAGACCTCGAAATTTCAGACGAATTCGGAAGAATCGTCCAGGAAATCGAAATTCACCAGGCGCGCGTCCGCGAATCGGAAGAACTTGAAGCGTTCGGCTCGCTCCTGCCGGAAGACGTCCTTTCTCCTGCGGTAGAAAAAGTTCGAGAAATGTACGGCGGATCAATTATGGTCTTTATTGGCGGAGAACCCAAAGAGCATATTATCAGACGAATTGAAGAACGCTTTAACGTCAAACTGATTTGGAATTCTACCAGCCATTCAGATTCCCTTAACCGATTTGACGGCGAGCTGAGCGACCCGGACGTGTCGCTGTTTTTGATTTACATCCCGTGGTGCAGTCACAAACATTCCGAAGAGCTGGCGCAAATCGTTCAGCGCGCCGGAAAGAAGCTCGTCCGCCTTCGCAAGGGTACAAATCCGGACGTCATCGCAGAAGCCATTTGCAGTCAAACGGATAAAAGCGAAATTTAGTTTTTATTGTAATCGGCGAGATTCGCAATTTCTCGCCTTTCACTCCTAACCATATTTCCTAACCATCATGGAACAAACCCTCGTATTACTTAAACCTGATTGTTATTTACGCAAACTTATGGGCGAGATTCTGTCTCGCTTTGAACGCAAAGGGCTGACCGTTCGCGCCATGAAACTCATTCGATTCACGTCTGAGCTGGCGGATCAGCATTATGCAGAACACGTTGAAAAACCGTTCTATCCAGGTCTGAAACAATTCATCATGTCCGCTCCCGCCGTTGCGATGGTTCTGGAAGGAGAAGAAGCCGTTGCCGTCGTCCGTTCCATGATCGGAGCAACCAACGGAATTAAAGCCAATCCCGGCACGATCCGCGGCGATTACGGTCTTTCCGGCAGAGAAAATCTCGTTCACGCCTCCGATTCTCCCGAATCCGCCAAACGAGAAATCGCCTTGTATTTTACAGAAAACGATTTCTGTTAATTTCAGGCTTTAGAATAAACCCCTCTGCCGTTTCCCATTTTCATAGCTATCAGATATCCAGCCATGTCTGCAACAATCCCAAACGAATCGGTTAGAGTCGCCATTGTCGGAATGACAGGTTCCGGCAAGACGGTTTTAATTTCGACTGTGGCTATGAAAATGGCTCAAATGGCGTTAGAGAACATTTTCATGGCTCCGTTTGGGGATAATCGCCGACAAACGCTTCGATACACCCAGTCCAACTGGAAACTACTCAATGAAGGTCAATGGCCTCCGTCTACGCCGGCAGGAGAACTGATCCAACTTCAATGGGAGTTGACCACGCAAAACAGCCAGGCGCAGGTTCAGTTTCTCGACTGCGCCGGACAGGATATTCGCTCGCTGTTTCAGACGGATAACTTCAATCCCAACAATCTGTCTGGAGATCTCAAAAAAGTTTATGAAAATATCAGTTCAGCAAACATTCTGATATTTCTGGTCAACATGAGAGACTTGCTGGCAACGCCAGACTACGTCAATGAGCTTATGGACCTGGATCAGATGTTCCATACGCTCAATCAACGCAACGACATTCCCCGCAAAATGGCGGTTGTATTCAGTCAGTTTGATAAATACAAGCCTGAAGTTTACCAGCAGTTCAACGGCGATTTTTTGGAATACATCCGGCATTACATTCCTCTTTTACACGGTCAATACATTCGCAAACGGAACTTCGAGATTATTCCGGTTGCCGCCGTCAACGACACCCGGGACGTTATTGAAAACGGCGAAGTCAAGCAGTATCCCGTTCCCGGTTTTTCGTCTTATAACCTCGAAACGCTCATTCACTGGATTGCAGACTGCGTTGAAGAACTGGCGCCTGAACTGCAGAACGCGCCTGTCAATTCAGTCAACAGTCCCGTCGGTCTTCATGCTGAACAGCATAAACCAACGACTCAGTACACATACAGGCAGCTTACCGCGCCATATATAATAATGACCGTATTATACATTCTTGTGTATTATCTTTTATTCTTTATTCCTGCTATTGTTCCTGTTATAGTAAGCGTGTTTGGTCAAGACGTTGAAGACGTCTCGGTTTGTTGGGTTATCGCGGCAGCTTTGATTCTTCTATTGACAGGTTTATTTTATGAAATGCGATTATTGTATCGCTGTTGGAATGTTATTCAGGATGAATACGCCTGGGTTACGCCTGATCAAGCAATCAAATTCCTGTATTTTCCCATTTTGCTGTTCATTCCCATTGTTAATCTTCACTGGCTTATTGTTTGCCTTTTTGGTTTGAACAAATGTTTAAATGAATATATCCATCGTTATCGGCTTAATGTTCGTTCGTGTCCATCCACCGCGATGACGCTGACTTGCATTGCATACAGCATCCCTTTTTTAAATCTGGTTTTGCCGATTTTCTTTCTGCCATTTGCCATGCATTGTGTGATGCGAACAGCGCGAGATATTCAGATGATTAAAAACAAAGTCGTTCATAATGTCAACAAACTCACCATATGAATCAGTTAAAGTCGCTGTTGTTGGAATGACAGATTCCGACAAGGCAGTTTTTATTTCCACTTTAGCCATGAAAATGGCTCAAGACGGCTGTCTGCAGTCTCCCGCTGGGGACAACCAGCGTCAAGCGCTTCACTCCATTCAATCTGACGGGGACGCTGTCAAAGACGGACGTCGGACAGATTCCGTTTCCGACGAATTATTGATTGATCTGCCATGGGAATTGACCACGCAAAACCATAAGGCGCACGTTGAATTCCTCGATTGCTCTGGGCAGGATATTCGTCCTTTATTCGGCAATATCAATCCTGATAATATCGATGACGGTCTTAAGAATGTTTATGAGAAAATCCGTAAAGCAAACATTCTGGTTTTCAATTTCAATACGAAAGATCTGCTGGAAACCTCCGATTACCTGGATGAACTCATTGACGCGGCAATCAACAGTTCCAACGGCAGTCCTCGCAAGATAGCGGTTGTATTCCATCAATTTGACGACTTCAAGCCGGAAGTTGATCAAAAATTCAACGGCGATTTTTTGGAATTCATACGTCATTATAAACCCTATATACATTGGCTGTACATTCAGAATCAGAACTTTGAAATCTTTCCGGCGGCAAACGTCAGCGAAAACGCTGTTGAAAACGGCGAAAATCAATCTCCCGCTCCAGGCTTTTCACCCTGCAGTCTCGGAATCTCGGAAAACTCACCCACTGGTTAGTTGACAGCGTGGATGAACTGGCGCCTGTTATAAACACTCCCCAGTCTTCTTTTTCTTCAACGACTCCGCAGACTGCAGACAACGCTGCATCCTCATCCAATTGTACGGCTTGCGCCGTTCCACATCCAGAACAACTGTTGCGTTCATCTCCCAAATACTCTCCAGGTTCATTTATGTTCCTGTGGATAACAATAACGTTATTATTGATCTTGTATTCATTGATGTCGTTTTTGTTGAATTCTGTGCAAAATGACCTTATGAATCATTTTCCTTTATTAACGGTAACGCCCTATGTCAACATAACGGCTTATATTTTGATTTCTTTTTTGTTATACCGCTGCTGGAATATAATCCAGGATGGATACGCCTGGATTCCCCCAGCATTCGCATTCCTCTTATTTGCGCGTTATCTTCTTACTTATGTAATATGTCCGTATTTAGCTTGTATTCACTATATCTTAAGCATCATTTTTTACATCATATCACGCATTGGAGAAGCCGCTATCCTTTTTGTTTTATTTTATGGTTTGAGCAAAAATTATAATAATTACATTAATCGTCATTCACTGAATGTTAAACCTTGCTTTGCCAATTTGACTTTAGTTTGTTGCATAATCTTGCAATCCTTAATATTGTTCTCTTTGATCCATTATCTTTGTTATTATTTCCATTTCATTTGGTACTGTATTTTTTCTCTCCATTTATATTGTAGCAGATATAATATATTCGAAGAGTTGACGCTTTATCCATGCAAAAAAATAATACTTTTATTTGTCTTGTATTTGGTTGCCAGAAAAGCGCGAGACATTCAACGCGTAAAACTGCAGCAGACATTGGATTCGTCAGAATCGAGCGTCAACAATAAGTTGCCCTAAAAACATTTACCAGCCTGACGACAACGCAGAATATCAATCGTCCGCTGTTCATGTTTATGCCCTTGAATAACCATTTAAACAATGGTTTAACATAATAAAAGAAGGAACGTAAACTCTTCAATGCCAGAGCTTGCGTTCCTTCTTGAAACATTTCGATTATAAAACATGAACACTTACAGAACGCTCATTTTGGTAATAACAATATCCTGTTCCGGAGCGTACTCAAAATCTTCTTTTTCCGTAGTTGGCGTCTGATTGATTGCTTCCAGAACGTTGAACCCGTCTGTTACAACGCCAAAAACGCAGTAGCCGCATGTTTCCGGAGAGTTTTCCCCATTCTGCTTGGCGTCCAATCCGGAGTTGTCGTTCAAGTTGATAAAAAACTGAACGGAATCCGACTCGATCTCATCTGGCGCGCGCAGCATGGCAACAGTCCACTTTTTATTTGAATTCTCATAAGTTGCCTCGTTAGGAATTCTTTTAGTGGAATCAGCAGCGCCGCCATCGGCAGATTCCGGGTTTTCCGTAGTCAGATTAACGCACCCAAAGAGCGCCATGAAATCCACTCTAACCTCTTGAACAATCGAATTGTCATAGACGCCGTTATTGACGTTTTCCAGAAACTGAGCTACGGTTTGAGGAGCTTTGTCCGGCTGGAGAGTGATAACAAAATCCCCCATGCTTGTTTCGACTTTAACCTGCGGGACGTTTGAGGCGTCAGGATTGTCAGACGTCCCGTTTTCTGTTTGGTTACAACCTGTCAAACAAGCCATCGCGACAGCAAACAGTAATGCAAAATAATAATTTCTGTTCATTGTTGATCCATCCATTTAATCTGCGGCAATTCAAAGCCATATTGTTTGTTTAATTCTAAACGCAGCGTTTCAAGTTCCTGGTAATAACCGTTAATCTGCATCAGCGCATCAGCCCCAATCTGCTGGGCGGAATTCATCTCACTTAAAACATTGGCAGCTTCCATCGATAATTGCTGAACTTTTAGAGGATCGGTCGTCGTCTGAAGTTCCGTCTGCAATCGCTGAGCCGTAATAAAGCCTTCCTGAATCTTCTGCATTTGAGTCAACAACGTTTTTGACGGCTCTATCAACTTCTCCGCCAAGGCGTTAAGCCTCGGGTCAACGTTGACGGTTTTCTGGGAAGAAATAGCTTCGTAATACTGTCGACACGCATTAACTTTTGACGTTGCTTGTGCCAATGGTTCAGCAAAACCGTCTTCTGTTTCTTTAGACGCCGCCTGATTAATAAACGACAAGGAATCGCTAAGATTCTCCGTTGCCGTTTTTATCTCCATCCAACGCTGGCGCGTCGCGGTTGCTTTTTGATCTGAACAGCCTGCTAACAGAGCTGCCATTAACGATAATAATAAAATAAGTTGTTTTTTCATAACGGCATTATAGCAAAAAACTGTTATTGACGCCAGTTCAATTTATCGACAACTCAGCCAAATGTCATATTTTTCTAAAATAACATAAAATTATATTCATTCGAAAATAAAAAAACATTCCGATTAAAAACCGGAATGTTTATGTTGATTTTAAAATCCGAAATGAGGTTTTATCGAGCGCAGCGTTTGCGATAAAAAGCCAAACCCATAACGCTCAAAACAAGCAACGCCCATGTTGACGGTTCTGGAACAGAAGCGCCGCCGTCAGCCAAAGAAAATCCTCCGCCGCCAGAGCCGCCGCCTGTCAAAATTGCGCCGCCGATTCCGGAAATGATAATGTTGTCGCCGGTACCCGGTAAATCGTAATCATTGGACGAGGAACCAGGAAGAAGCGAGTCAATAAGGGAAGACGTTCTGTCGTCTGCCAAAAGCGTATCGTCTGTGTCTGTATCCAAAGACAGCAATTCGGAATCTGACGCGCGGTTAATTTGTTCTTCAATAATTTTTGCCAAAGCAATGTTGGAACCCGCTTCCGCTTTTGCCTTGTCGAGAACAGCTTGATAGTTTGCTTCAGATTCTGTAAAAGAAATCGTTCTTAAAACATTAGCTATTTGAGATTCCGAATCTGACACTGGCGATTCTGAAATTTGACGCGCGGCTCCAACGTAAAAACCAAACATCTGGTTAGACATAACAACGTCTTCCGTTAACGTCAACGAATCTGTTGGATAAATATTGGTGTTATTCAGAGCAATGCCTGCCGGAGATTTGTCATCTGTCATGTAACGAATAGTTGTTGTCTTGCCATACAGTTCCGACAAGGTAACTATTTCTGATGATGCGCCAGCCATCGCCTGGGGATTGACCGGCAAAATCGTTACATATTCAGCATACGCTGATTCTCCGATTATCAACAACAGTAATACTGCAAAAATTTTTCTCATTTTATCGCCTGTTATTTTTTATTGGCAAACATAAATGGTTTGGTTTCCAAAAACAATTACAAGTTAAACTATTGCTATAGTCTGAAACCTGCTATATATTATACATTGTTTTTTAAAACTTTAACGTTAAATTCCAAAAATTTTTTAAAATCCTTTGAAATTCGTTTTGGACAACCTACCTTATCCTAATAATAATTATAATCTTACATTTAACAAAGTCAACCAAAATCTTTATATTTTTTTGAAAATAGTTAAAAATTTTAGAACGCGGTAAGAAAAAATTCGACTTTTAAGCTATTTCAGACATATTTTTCTGATAATTTATTAGATTTATCGGCTGTTTTGAGCCTTGCAAAACCATTTAGCAGCAATTGTTCAAGCAGCTTTTACCTTACCTAATTTATCTATTTTATATTTCAGACTATTGACGATTAAACTGAATTTCATTTAACGCTCGATACTGTGGGCAGCGATCCATAAGCTGAACGTGAGTTCCAACGTCAATGATGCGTCCTTCCTCCATCATCACGATTTTGTTGGCAATTGACAGCAAAGCCATATCGTGAGTTACAAAAACAGTCGTTCGCCCCTGAGCAAAGTTCATCAGACTTTGACGAATAACAATTTCACTCTTCAGATCAATTTCTCTGGTCGCTTCGTCAAGAAGAAAAACCTGCGGCTGACGAACGATCGCTCTTGCCAAAGCAATGCGCTGGCGCTGACCGCCGGATAATGCCGAACCGCGCGGACCAACGTTTGTCTCGTAGCCGTTTGACAGGTCGCGTTCGATAAATTCGTCTGCCATAGCGGCGTGAGCCGCCTGACGTATTTGTTCTTCTGTCGCTCCTGGCGCCCCATGAGCGATGTTATTTCTGACTGTATCGTCAAACAGAAGCGGATTTTGGGGAACCAGAGCCAACAGTTTTCTCCAGCTTCTCAATCTGAGCTGTTTGAGATTGACGCCATCGATTAGAACTTCGCCTGAATCCGGGTCAAGGAATCGAGGTATCATTTTCAAAAGCGTGCTTTTCCCGCAGCCGTTAAGTCCAACAAATGCAACGGTTTCCCCACGGTTTATGGTCAAATTGACGTCTTTTAAAATCGGAACTCCGGAAGTATAAGAGAAGTTCAGATTTCGAAATTCAATCGAACCGTTAAATGAAGCGATTTCTTTCGGATGTTCTGCTTGCTGGATTTTTAGCGGTTGATCGATTTTTTCATAAATTCGGTCTGAAGCGGCGCAAGCGTTCTGTAAAGACGTAAAAATATCCGCCATTTTTCTTGCCGGGTCTGCCGAGCCAACCAAAAAGGCAAAAAACAACAGCAATTGCGTCGATTCCAAAGGCGTGTACGCCATTCGAATTCCAAACAGGTGCGTTGCTCCGGTAAGAGTCAAATGAGCGCCTAAAATAATCGCGATAGAAACAATAACCAGACTGATCAATTCCGTCAACGGCTGATTGAGACTGTCGTACATGGCGATTTTCATGGCTTTACGGAGAAAGTTTTTACAATTCTGAAAGAATTGATGTCTTTCGAATCTTTCCATCGTGAACGCCTGAATAACTTCCATTCCAGAAAACGTTTCGTCCAGAGAACGGTAAATTTGCGCCATTTCCTCCATCGCTTTTCTGTTGCTTCTTTTCAGAGCTTTCGCCAGCCAGGAGATAGCTAACGCCGCCACAGGCAGAATAATAAAACATGTCAGCAGAAGCCGCCACGACACAAACGCCGCGCCCAGAAGACAAAAAAGCAGCTTGGCAGGTTCTCTAACCAGCTTTCCAAACAGAATTGTCAGTCCATAGGACACCGCGCTGACGTCGTTGGTAAATCGACTCATCAAATCCGCTGCGCCGCCGTTGAGAAACGCAGACTGATCCATTTGTAAAGCGCGAATGAAAAATTGTTTTCGCAGTTCAAGCGTTGTTCGCTGAGTTATTCTGGCAACAAGCACATTTTGACAGATCAGAAAAACCCCTTTTATCAAAGAACCGACAACTATCACGCCAGCTAAAACTATAGACATCTTAAAAGGGCTGTCCGGCAGCCATTTTTTTATTGCGGGAGAAAAATATTCTCTCCACGCCAGCTTGTTTTTTTGGCTGTCCAGTTCAAGCGTCAGACTTTTAATTTCCTTGTCGTTTTGAGGGTCTTTTTGCATCTCCAGAGCGTTTATTTTTCCCTGAAGATTTGCTATTGATTCGTTGCAACTTTCGATCTCGCTGTCAATCCACTGATGCATGGAACGACCCTTGACCAAAACTTCAATAAATGGATAGATCGGAGCAATATTCCCTCCCCACATCAATCCAATGCCAAACGCGCAAACAATGGATAGAATGATTGTCCATTTAAATTTTAAAGCGATTTTGACAATACGCAGAAAATTGTGCATGGGGAAGTAGGGAAAAATTATCAATTATCAATTATCAATTAGCAATTATCAATTATTGAGACGCTTGCGTAATTGCTAATTGCTAATTGTAAATTGCTAATTCAACTTATTCTGTTTTATGCCGCCGCGCTGTCGTCTGACGATTCTTGTTCCAAATCGCCCATGTTGACTTTCAAAGAGGGCTGAGTGCGCGCCTGGACAATGCCTCTTGTACTGGCAGACAGCATTTCGTAAAGAAGGGCTTCTTCCCCTTGATTAAATTGAGTGCGAAGCGTTTCCAACGTCTCTTTCCAGGACAATCCCTGACGATACACGACGTTGTACGCGTCTTTGAATCGGGCAATTTGGGCAGACGTGAATCCGCTTCGACGAAGACCGACGCGGTTAATCCCGACTACGCGAGAGGTTAAGCCGTCTACGGTTACAAACGGCGGAACGTCTTTGGTGATGTGCGACTGCCCGCCAACCATGGCGTAAGAGCCAATCGAACAAAACTGATGAACGGCAACGCCGCCGGAAACGAACGCGCGATTTCCAACGTGGACGTGTCCGCCGAACATGACGTTATTGGCGACAATATTATTGTTCCCGATAACGCAGTCGTGAGCAATATGAGCGTTCGCCATAAAGTAGTTGCCGTCGCCAATTTCCGTAAAGCCGTCTTCTTTGATGGAACGATGAACTGTGCAGAATTCCCGGAACGTATTGTTGGAACCAATACGGACTTTTCCCGGAGGGCCCGGCGGGCAGACGTGCTGTCCAAGACCGCCGATGACTGCGTTTTCAAAAACTTTGCAGTTGGCTCCCATATACACGCCGCTTTTGATGGAAACGCGAGCGGCAATTTCACAGCCGGATTCAATGACTGTATCGGATTCGATTATGCAAAATGGTCCAATTATTACGTCTTCCGCAATCTTGGCAGAAGGATCTACAATTGCTGTTGGATGAATGTTCACGGACGATTCCTTTCGCCGAATACCTGTATAATTGATTTTGTTAAATACTCCTTAATTTAATAGAGAACGTTTCCCTATCTTCAAAACAAAATCGATACGTTATTCTATAATATTTTAGCGATTTATGCAAGGGCAATTTTACACGTTCGCTTCCCGATGAGGCTCTACGTGTACAGTTGTGTCAACAATTTCAGGAAATTTGCTTCTCAATTCATTCTGAATTTGATGAGAAAGATCGTGAGCGTCCCGGACGTTCATGTTTGGGTCAACCTGAACGTGCAAGTCAACTCCGTAAAGAGACGCTCCCAGAGGACGAGTTCGGATTTTATGAACCCCTTGAACCCGGTCAATGGAAAGAACCTGATCGTTAATTTTGTTCGACAAATCCGCTCCGCCAGACGCGTCGATCAAACTGTTAAACGTGGGGCGAATAATCAAAAACGCTGTATAAAAAATCATCAAACCGACGACGATGGTTCCAATCGGATCGAGAAAAGCAAACTTTTCTCCTAAAACCAAAGTCGCTCCAACGGCAAGAGCCGCCGGAATTGAACTCAAGGCGTCTGAACGATGGTGCCACGCATTGGCAACCGTCGCGGTTGAATGAGCTTTCTTTCCTGCGGAGGCGGTAATATGGAAAAGCCATTCTTTAAGAAGAATGGAAAAAATCGCCGCCGACAACGCCCAACCGTTAGGGATTGCAATCGTTTTATAACCGCCAAAGATCATGTCGTAAAGGCTCATAATCGCGTTGGATACAAGCTCAAATCCGACAATTGCCAACGCAGCCCCAATCAACAGCGTGATAAGCGTTTCCAGCTTGGCGTGTCCGTACGGATGTTCTGTATCCGCCGGCTGATCCCAGTATCGGCTCCCGACAAGAACGGCAACGTCCGTTGCCAAATCCGACATGCTATGAACCGCGTCTGCAATAAGAACCTGAGAATGTCCAAACACGCCCGCTAAAAATTTGACTGCCGCCAGCAAAATATTCGAGAAGAAACCAATCCAGGTAACTCTCTGAATAATAGCGGAATTGGTTTGAACGTCAGGATCGTTTTCGATGGTCATGAGTTGCGAGTATAGCTCCCTACTGTCTACCTCTCTCTTGACTCCGCAATAAGCTTGTCTGCGCCGGACGCCAAAAGACGCTGTGCAACGCGGCGACCGAGTTCTTCTGCATCTTGCGCGTCCGCGCTGTCCGTCTGTTCGAGCGTTTTTGAACCGTCTGCCGCAATTACGCGTCCGGTAAGTTCAATTTGAACGTTTTGAGAATTATAGCCTGCCAGGATACGAGTCGTACAGCCCACCGGCGCCAGACATCCCGCTTCCAAAACCGCCAAAAGCGTGCGCTCTGCAACCGTAGAAGCAAAAACTTCAGGAGCGTTCAGCTGACCTACTGCCGCCAGCGTTGATTCATCGCCAGCGCGGCATTCCAGCGCCAACGCGCCCTGCCCGGCGGCGGGCATGAGCTGTAACAGCGGAATAACCTGAGCAATCTGATCGTCAAACCCCATTCGGCGAAGTCCCGCTTCCGCTAATATAATGGCGTCAAACGGGGCGGACGGCGTCGCGCCGCTTTCCGGACGAATTTTGTTCAACCGAGTTTGAAGGTTGCCGCGAATAGGCTGAACGTTCCATTTGGGATTGATCGCCAACAGCTGCGCCTTTCGGCGAAGCGACCCGGTGCCGATTACAGCGCCGTCCGGAAGTTCGTCCAGACTTTTATAATAAGGGCTAACCAGACAGTCCGCCGTCGGAGCGCGAGGCGGAACCGCCGCCAAAACCAGACCCGGCGCCTGCATGGTCGGCAAA
>JAZUMX010000762.1:0-2402 GCA_045603865.1 Thermoguttaceae bacterium | reverse complement strand
TCCGACTTATTCAGTACATTACAGAAGAACTTGTTCGTAAATACATCTTCTGCGATTTCGAGAACCGCCTTCAGCTCAAGATGTCGATTGACTATTCCGAACTGACGAACGAAGTTGACTTTACGATCTGTTACAAAGGCGAGGAAAAAGACTACATGAAAAACCCGGATCCGGACGAAGACCCCGGTCTGATCAAGCTGCCGACGTACATTAACCATTATTCGTTCAAGTACGAAAACGGCGAAAACGTCGTCATGATTGACGTCTGATTGGAATTTGGAAGTATTAGCAGTTGCGCAAGCGGGACGCCAAGTCGTTCGCTTGCGTCAATTGCCATTGCATTATTGTCTCAGCGAATCTTTCCTCGCTCTATTTAAACTCTGAAAGTCTTCTTGTATTTTAACTGTAACTGTAAAAACTTGCAAATTATTTGCAATAAATTTTCAAAAAAATCTTTTATCCCCCTTGTAAATCTTTTTGGAATGATTTATAATATAAGTACGTAATTACAAATATTATCCACCCATATTTAAAACAAGGAGACGCTATGCATATTCCCCCTGAAATGTTAACTGGTCCGATTTGTCCCGTAACCGCAACTGTTGCTGGAATTACGCTTGCCGCCGCGGCTGGCTTGGCGTATAAACGTCGTATTGATTCCATTATCGAAGCTTCAAAAGAAGTTACTGGCGACGAGCTTCGCAAGACGGCGTACAGCTCAATCAAACAGGGCGCATTGAAATTCCTGGGCGTAACCGCGATTGTTTTCGCCCTTCAGGCTCTCAACTTCCCGATTTGGCAAGGCATTTCCGGACACTTCATCGGCGGCGTTTTGGCGGCTGCGATTCTGGGAATTCCCGGCGGCATCATCAGCATGGCAACCGTCCTTACAATTCAGGCGGTCTTCTTTGGAGACGGCGGCATTGGCGCCCTCGGCGCGAACATTATCAACATGGGCATTGTCGGCGCCGGCATTGGCGGACTGATTCGTCTGGGTCTCAACAAGCTCGGAACAAACAACCTCGTTTCGACCGGCGTTGCTGCGTTCTGCGGTCTGGTTTTGGCTGTTCTTACCCTGGACGCTGAACTGGCTATTTGCGGAAAAGGCACAATTGACGTCTTCAAGGCGCTCATGTTCGCGCATCTGCCGTTGGCTGTGATTGAAGCGTTCATCGCCGCTGGCTTGTACGCGCTTTTGACTGGCGACCTTCGTCAGCCGTCAATGCGCTTCTCCGTTGCCGCTGCTGTTGTTGTTCTGGTAATCGCTGTTATTCTGCTCCAGTATCCTGGCGCCAGCGAACTGCCCGATGGCTTGGAATGGACGATTGAAAAGTGCAATTTGATGTCCAGTTTATAATTTGAATTAACCGAGAACTTGCCATGAAAGCAGCCTGGTTCGACTGTCATTCCGGAATTAGCGGCGATATGACGCTGGGCGCCTTGCTCGACGCGGGCGTTCCCATCGACGTCATACGCTTTGCCGTTCAGTCCGTCCTGCCGACAATTACCATAGACGCTCAAAGCGTTATGCGTCACGGATTCCGGGCGACTCAGGCGTTGGTCGGCGAACGTCATGAACATGAGCATGAACATCGCGATCATGACCATGGCGACCACGACCATCATGACCACGACCATCACGACCATCATCACGCTCATTGCCATCGAACCATGGCGGATATTTGCGCGATGGTTTTAGGCGCTTCGAGTTTGACAAACAAAGTCAAAACGGAAGTCATCGGCGTTTTCGAACTCATTGCTCAGGCGGAAGCGCGAGCGCACGGCTGCGAAGTCGAACAGGTTCATTTTCACGAAGTTGGCGCGGCGGACTCGATTGCAGATATTGTCGGAGCTGTTGCCGGTCTGAACTGGCTGGGCGTGGAAGCCGTCTATGCCTCTGCCGTCCCGACGGGCTGCGGCACGATTCAAATCGCTCACGGCGAGGTTTCCGTTCCCGCTCCCGCCACGGCGCAGCTTTTAACCGGCGTCCCGCTGGCGCCGTCAGACGTCCCGTTTGAGTTGACCACTCCCACCGGAGCAGGGCTTCTTAAATACTACGTCAAAAGCTTTGGGCAGGCGCCGCCCATGACGATTGAGAGAATCGGCGTCGGCGCCGGCTCTCGAGATTTGCCGCAGCAAGCCAATACGCTTCGGCTGGTTTTGGGAGAACTGTCAGACGCGCCTGCTGACTCTCAAGGCGATTCCGTCTGGCAGATTGAAACCAATATAGACGACATGCCCGGCGAGTTGATTGGGCGCGCCGTCGAAGAGCTCTGGAAGCTCAATCCGTTGGACGTTTGGACAACGGCTGTCAACATGAAAAAACAGCGCCCCGGCGTTGTCGTGTCGGTTCTGTGCCGGGAAGACCAAATCAAAGCGGTCGAGACGGCTCTGTTTACCCA
>JAZUMX010000761.1:0-5819 GCA_045603865.1 Thermoguttaceae bacterium | reverse complement strand
CTCAACAGGTAACAGAACCGGCTCCGGAACAGAAACCTGAAACCACGCCTGAACCGACGCCGGAACAGAGTCCCGAACAGAATCCTGAACCTGCTCCAGAACAGAATTCCGAGCCGTCGCCTGAGCCGGCTTCAGAACCAGCGGCAGAACAGCCGTCAGAATCAACGTCAGAAGAAGAACAAGGCGCGAATAACGAGAACCCGCAGCCGTCGAATATGACCTCGGAATCGGATTCGTCGTCTGGCGTTTCCCAAAAGCATGAAATAACGTTAAAGATTCTGGTTCCGTTACAAAAGAACCAGTCGATGTACACGTTAAATATGAAATTGCCCAAGGCTCTGTTCAGTCAGATAACTCTTGAAACGCCGTTTCCTTCGGTTGAAATGCGCGTGTCGCCGCACGCGAGCGCTCAACCGACCGAAGCGTTGGATGGCGGCAAGAGAACGAAAATCAGCGCCTATTCTCTCGGGTCTGAATTCCAAATGCAATGGCAGGTCAGCGAGTCGCAGGAATCCAATTCCCGAATTATGGAATCGTTTGCCGATATTCACGTTGACATTCGCCCTGGCGAGATTTTCTATACAGCGAACATGCGATTGCAGTTCGCCAACCAGTCGCCCAGCGACTTCATTTTGAATTTGCCGCAGTCGGCGGAGATTCTTCCCAGCCTCAATAACGAATATACTTTTGAACGTCTTGGGGATTCAGAGAATTCATCCAGCGATGTCAACGCCGTGAAAATCCATTTGAATAACGCGTATCAGAACTCCGCCAAACTGACATTCCAGGCGCGCGTTCCAATGGATCAAACGACGTCCTTGCGTTGGCAGGATTTGATGGGATTTGGCATTCGCGGTTCCGTTCGTCAAAACGGGTGCGTTGGGGTGAACGTTGACAAAAGCTATCAGGTGATCTGGAATCCGGGTCGGAACGTAAGCCGGGTTGACGAACTGCCGGAATCGTACGAGGGCGAATACCAGTACGCGTTTCTGTTTTCAGAACAGCCGTGTTCTTTAATGGCGCGAATCGTCGCCGGCAGAACGCGCATTAACGTTCAGCCGCAGTACAAGGTTTTTATCGGCGAAGAAGAAATGCGACTCGACGTTTCATGGACGTACAATATCCGGGGAAGTCAGGTAAATTGGCTCGACGTGGATTTGAACGGCTGGCAGCTGAGATCTGTTAAAGACATCGGACCGGAAAACGCGTTTACGTCCGAATCTCGTGAAGACGGCGGGCGCGTGTCAGCTCGGTTGGCGCAGCCGACAACGGGAAGCGTTACTATGAAGATGACGCTTTACGCCAGCATTGAACGGGGGGCAAATGAGATATCGTTCAACATGCCGCAGCCGCGCGTCAATTCGCCGGACGAAGAGATTGTCGTTTCTCCGGGAATTCTGTACGTTGTCAGCGCAACCAACGTCGAACTTCACCCGTCGATGGACAAGACGGAAAAACTCGTTAAGCAAAATTACACGTCCTCCGAGATGCAAAAAGTGGAGTCGGGCGAATTGTTTTGTTATCGAGTCGACGACGCCGAAGCGCAATTCAAGTCCAGCTTGACGGTTCTTCCTCAGCAGATTGAAGTTCACAGCGACGCTCGCGCCGTTATTAATTCCACGAAATGCACCGTGGAACAGCGCTTTGATTTTTCCGTTTTATACAAACCTGTATCTCAGGCGCTGTTTACCGGTTCAAGCGCATTGGCGGAAATGACAGATTTGAAATTTATTCTGGACGGGAAAGAATTAAATTATCGTAAAACGGCAGATAACGGCTATACGCGAATTACCGTGATTATCGACGAGCCTATAATCGGCAGCTTTGCTATTGTTGCAGCGTATTCTCTGCCGTTAAGCGAAGAGAACGACGATAATTTGTCGGACGTAAAAGCGCCGCTGATTTCGTACGAAAATCCGGACGCGGAAGGCGACGACAAAATTGTTACATGCAAGTCTTTCCATCTCGGAGTTGAACGCAACAGCGAGCTGATCTCTCTAACCAGCGAAGAACTGGAAACGAAGGAATCTGAAATCAGCAGCGAGCAGTTGGCAATTGAAGATTCTAAAACAAAAGACGAACGCCAGGACAAATCGGCAGAGACAACGTCGGACGTTTCGTTCCAGACGCCCATCTCTCAGATTACGCCCTATTCATGGAGTTTGACGCCTCGCAGTACGCAGCTTCTTTCCCGAAACGCGTCATTGAATATTACGGTCAAACGCCGAACGGGAATGGTCTGGGATTCATTGACGGTAGATCGGGCATGGGTTCAAACGTGGCTGTCGCCAACGCGCCGACAGGACGCAGCGTCATTCCGGTTTGTTTCGACAAGTCCGTATATTACGCTTATTTTGCCGCCGGAAGTGGATATGGGTTCGCTGGAAATACTTATCGACTCCCATTCGACAGACCAGTTCCGTCCGGAACAGGGTCAGCGGCTTGTTATATTCGTTCCCAACGATGGACAGACGCATATTCTCGAAACGAGCTATTATTTTACGCGTCCGTCGCGCGGTTTTAAGAAAGAAAAGATTCAACTGCCCTACATAGAGGAATCCAAATGGACGCGCTGGTTTTACTGGAGTCTTTGCGTACCGAGCAACGTCCATTTGCTGACCCCTCCGTCAACGCTCAATGCAGAATATTCCTGGCAGCGTCAAGGGCCGTTTTTCCGCCGGAATTCAATTTATGGTTTCGGAGCGTTGGAAGAATGGTCTGGCAGCCGTCATCTTCCGGATCCGCCTCAAGGGGCGAACATTTACCTCTTTAGCGGTTTTGGTCAGATTAATCACGTCGAAGTTGTACTTGTGGACCGCTCCACGCTGGCGGCAGTTTCTTCCTTGATTGTATTGATTTTTGGATTGATTATCCTTCACGTTAAGCGATTGAGACGAATTTGGACGTTGTGTATTCTGACGACGGCGCTGTTGTTTATATCGCTGTGGGCTCCGGAACTCGCCCTGGTCGTGCTGCAGGCGTCTGCGTTGGGATGCGCGTTGCTGGCGCTGTCGTTCATGTTCAGAAAGAAAACTCAAACAGCGGCAATAGAATCCGATTCAACAATCGCTCAAAACGGTTCCACGCGCACTAACCATAGTACGTCCACAAAATAAATCGTTTTTATGAACAGCGCTTGAGCGCCAAGCCAAAGGAGAAACACGACGCCGTATCGGAAAAACATTTTTATTGAATGAACGCTCGACAAGCTTCCCTGACGTTAAAACGTTTATTAACAGCAATGGTTATTCTTGCTGTGGGGGGAGTTATTGTCTTTTCGTCTGCAATTGGAAACGGTCAGACAACGGGGATAAACGAGACTGCGCCCAAACCGTCAACCTTAAAGTCCAATGAAATTGAATCGGGAAAAGGGATTTCCAGAACGCCGGATTCAGATGCAAATATTCTTTCCGGAAAGCCAGCGCCGCAGGAGACGTCGAACGAGTTGACTGCCCCGGTCAGACCGGAAAGAACGCTGTCGATTGGAATTCGGAAGGTGTACGCTCCCGAGTCCCAGGCGCTGCAATGGCCTTTGGGAAATAAAAAGTATACGTATATCAACGCTGAAAAATTTGAATCGACGTACAAGTTATGGAAGGAATTTCTTTCTAATGCGTCGTCCGATTTGCATTCAGCGGAATCTGCCTCGGACGTCTTTATAGAGTCTGCCCGGTATTATGGAACCATGACAGAATCCGGCGACCTGTCCGGCTGGGGCGAATGGAAGGTTCGGGAACTGACGCTTAACAATGAGTCGTTAGCCGTTGAAAAGCAAGAGGCTGGAAACAACGATTCGCGTCCTTTGCTTATTCCCATTCCATTGAAGATTCTTCTGACGGATTTTGCTTTTTACGACGCCTCTGAAATAAAGGACGATTTGGAAAATATAGGACAGGATGGCGATTCGTCGTCGGCGAGTTCAGATTCCCGTCATTCCATCTCGTCCGCCAGCTTTCCTGACGGTCAGACGGCTTTGTTTATTCCCTCTGAAGGAGTGATTCGTTTCCGATGGAGAGCCAGGCGTCTGGAACAAAACGACTTTCAAATTCAATCGTTTGGCAGCGTTGAATCGCGATGGATTATTGACGTTCCATCCGATAAAAAGCTGACTCTGCGATCCGACTCTTTGGAAAGCGGAGCAAAGCCGCTGTGCGCCAGTGTAACAAAAGAGAAAAATGAACAGTCCGGTTCATGGCGTTACTCAATTCGCTGGACGGAATCGGAAACCGCGGTTGTTCATATCGGTCCCGCAAACGAAAAAGACCGCTTTGACCGCTTTTACAAACAGCAAACAACGTATACGTTTACCCCATACAGCCTCAAAACTCAGTGCAGCGTTACGTTTGAACCCGATTCCCGCACATCGCTTTCGCAGGAAATTCCGTTTACCGTTGATCACGATCCCCGCGTTATGTGGGAAGCGACGCTTGACGGTCAACCGGCGGAGCTTCATCTTACGGAAACCGGATACAGCGTTTCGCTGAAAAAATGCAAAACGGACAATCCGCGTCCGGAACTGGTCATAACGTCCCGCTGCCCGCTGGCGGAAGTCCAGCGCGTTCCCGTTCCGGAAGAACAACAAGAGGACGCTTCCAAACCGGATTTCTATAAGCTGTCGCTGCCTGGAATTGAATTGCAGTCCGGGCGTTGGCAAAGCGGGACGGCGGTAGTTTATACGCTCCAGTCTCCGCTGTCAATCGAGACAAACCAATGCAGCGTTGTCGAATCCAAACGCGACGCCTCTGATCGATATCAGACGGTTATCGAACAGGAAAGCTCTGTCGCCGACGTCGTTTTGACAATCGAACCGTTTAAGGAACGGTTTTTTGCCAGAACTGTGACGGTTGTTCAGTGGGACGGCTCTCAGGCGTCGTTTATCAGTACGATTGAACTAAAGGCAGAAGAAGGACGATTGTATTCTCTTACCGCCGAGCTGCCGGAAGGACTGACTATTGATCAGGCAACGTCGGAGGATCAGCCTGACATTATCGAAGATTGGGAAATCTACTCCGACGCAGACAATCCCTCCAAACGGACGCTGACGATTTATCTTCGCAAAAGCCTTTGTCCGGAGCGAAGTCTGGAGCTGATTATTCGTTCACACGCCATTGCAGACTGGGGCAAGCCGGTTGAATTGAATTGTTTGTCGCCGATTGTCTTTGATCGTGTTGAATCGAGCGCTCAAATTCTTTTTGTCAACGTGGCGCTCAATCAGCGCTTTACCGTTGGAGAACGCGTGTTATATTCTCCGGAACAGGGGACAAGAGACGCTGGAGTTTCTGGCGAGACCGCGGTCCCGGAACTTCCAAGAGGGATCGAATGTTCGCCGCATACGTCGCCTGCAAACGGAACGGGAACAGGACGTCTTGACGCATACGAATTTTGCATCAATTTGAAGATGTGGGGTAATTGTCTGGCGACGCTTGAGCCGGTTCAAAGCGATTACGCCGTCGACGCCAAGACGACGATTTGGGTCGATAAAAACAGCATGGAAGAAAAAATCGAGCTGGCGTTTTCAGGAGAGCGTTCTCATCTGAGTCAGTTTCGTTTTTCGTATGGTCATTCGTCGGACGCCTCATGCGCCTGGCAGGGGACGCTGGTTTGGTCCAACAATCGATACAAAGTCAACGTGGAACCGGTTGAAGGAAACGTCTATTCGATTGAAATCCCGAGGAACGTTTCCAGCCCGTTTACGGTGGCGCTGTCACGAAAAATAGACTGGAATCAACAGCGCGCTTTTGAGGCTTTGGGGTCAAACGACTGCTCCCGTCTGACGTCGACGGTCAGCGTTTTTTCCAGAGCGCCGCGTTTGTTCGACA
>JAZUMX010000760.1:0-5616 GCA_045603865.1 Thermoguttaceae bacterium | reverse complement strand
TATATCTTGCATTTCGCTGCCGAAAGCGGCAATCTGGAACTGGTTCAATGGCTGGTTAAGCAAGGCGCGGATATCAACTCAAAAGACGATGTCAACCGTACGCTTTTGCTTTTTGCCGCTTCATGCGGCAAGTTGGAACTGGTTGAATGGCTGGCTGCACAGGGGCTGGATCTCAATGCAAAAGACGACGTTGGCGCGACTGTTTTGCATCTCGCTGCCGAAAGCGGCAATTTAGAGCTGGTTCAATGGCTGGCATTGCGGGGATTGGATATCAAAGCTAAAGAAATCGACGGTGTGACTGTTTTGCATTACGCCGCTCGAAGCGGCAATTTGAAGCTGGTTCAATGGCTGGTTAAACAGGGATTGGATATTAATGCAAAAGACGACGAGGACGAGACCGTTTTACATTTTGCCGCTCGAAGCGATTCTTTAGAACTGATTAAGTGGCTGATTGAACAGGGATTGGACTTCAATGAGAAAAGCAAATATGGAAGTACGGTCTTGCATAATGCTGCTGAAGGCGGATCTTTAGAAATAGTTCAGTGGCTGATTAAAAAAGGCGCAGACGTCAACGCGAAAGACAATGACGGAGGAACAGTCTTGTTTTATGCGATTTTTAGCAAAAATTTGGAACTGGTTGAATGGCTTGTCGAACATGGCGCTGACGTCAACGCAAAAGACCATTTCGGAGGAACAGTCTTGGATCAAGCTATATTTATTGGAACGCCAGAAATTGAACAGTTCCTTAAAGAGCATGGCGCAAAAGATGAATTTGAGCAATAGCCCATTTTATTTGTCAGCGTTCTTACTGGATCGCAGCGTCCGAGCGGGACAAAGCGACCAACGGGAGCGATTTTTGGCAGGCGCGCGGTAGCGCGGACTGGCTCCCCCGCCATAGGGGGCGGACAGGATGTCCGCGAACCCGCAGGGCGGATGTTTTGCGCTGCGAAAAAGGATTTTTAGAGGCTTCCGCTTTTTCCTTGGCGGCTGCGCCGTCAGGCAGGGCTCCGAGGGCGGGGGCCATCCGGGGGGCGATTCTGGCTTCGTCGATTTGTTAAACACGGTTCCAACGTTTTGTTCGCCGTTCCGGCGAACTGCGTAATTCCGCTCCCGTTGGTCGCTTCATTACCGCCTTCCATTTCCGTTCGCTTCGCTCACCCCACGGGATCACACCCGTGGCTCGCCTAAAAATCCATTACCGCCTTCTAACGATTGGCGAAATCAATGTGGTTTGGTAATTCTTCCCCCCTTCTAAATCCTCTTGTATAAGATCGAAATCATCATTATAATATAATACAGTCAATAGTTCAAATTGAACGAACTGTTGGTTTATTGCAATTCAAAAGAATTTACCATTTCGTCAAATCAAGAATCCTATAATATTATGAACGTCATTCATCACGTTTTGAGCGTTTTGTTTGTTTTGGGAATTTGCCTTGTCGACGTGAGTTACTCAGCGGAGAATTCCGACTGTCAACAGCAGAAGACAAACGTCAACTGGATGTTTAAACAAAGCGATATTGATCGTTTTGAACAGATGTTCCAAAGCGGAAAATTTGATTTCTCCTATACGACGGATCTCGGCGCTAACGTTCTTCACTATGCGTCAGCGGCAGGCGATCTAAATCGCGTTAAAGAGCTTGTAAAACAGGACGCGGATATTAATGTAAAAGATAACCATAAAAGAACTGCCTTGCATTATGCCGCTCTGTTCGGTAATTTAGAACTGGTTCAATGGTTGGTTAAACATGGCGCGGACGTCAAAGTAAAAAGCATATTTGGAGAAACTGCCTTGCATTACGCTGCCTGCAACGACAATATGGAACTGGTTGAGTGGCTGGTTAATCAGGGATTGGATGTCAAAGCAAAAGACAATGATGGGAGAACCGTCTTGCATGTTGCTGCAGGCTGTGGCAATCTCAAACTGGTTCAATGGCTGGTTGAATGCGGCGCTGACGTTAATGCAAAAAACAGATTAGGAGATACCGTCTTGCATTACGCTGCTATCATCGGAGGTAATCTGGAATTGGTTCAGTGGCTCATAGATCGCGGCGTGGACGTCAATGCCAAAGACGACGAAGGAAAAACTGTCTTGTATCGCGTTATTGAATTCGATGGCGATTTATGTCCGGATAAACAAAAAATCCGTCACAAACGAAAGCTGGTTCGATTGCTGGTTGAACATGGCGCGAACGCCAATATAAAAGAAAACTGGCGTGGACATTCCGCCTTGCATGAAGTTGTTCGGAACAATGATGAAGATATAGCTAAATTATTAATTGAACATGGCGCAGACGTCAAATCAACAGACAATAACGGCGTTTCAATTTTGCATGACGCCGCTCTAAACGGCAATTTGAAAATGGTTCGATTGCTGGTTGAACGCGGCGCAGACGTCAATGCAAAAGACGACGAAGGATTAACTGTTTTGCATTATGCCGCCCAAAGCAAGAGTCTGAAAACAATTCAATGGCTGGTTGATCAGGGATTGGATATCAATGAAAAGACGGAGAGTGGAACAACGGTTTTGCATTATGCCGCCCAAAGCGGCAGTCTGAAAACGGTTCAATGGCTGGTAAAACAAGGTTTAGACGTCAACGCAAAAGACAATGACGGTGATACCGTTTTAGATTATGCCTTTAATGGCCATCCCTTTGACAATAACAATCGGAAAATAATGAAATGGCTTAAAAAGCTTGGAGCAAAAAGAATTAAGACAAAGGGACTGATTCACGGTTCAGGTTGTTTCTAACCGAATTAGCTATTTAACAATAACCAAGGAGGATTCTGTATTATGTACCGTATTCATCGCGTTTTGAGCGTTTTGTTTGTTTTAGGAATTTGTCTTGCCGGGTCGAGTTGCTCAGCAGAGGAAACGAAGGGGCAATCCAAGATGAAGGCTTTTATCGCGCAGTTGTTTGGTAAACAAGAAGTTGAATATTTTGAACAGATGTTTGAGGATGGAAAAATTGATTTCTCATATCGTTCATCGTATCCTCGTACTCCAGGTGTGAATATTCTTCACTATGCGGCGGCGTCGGGCGACTTGAATCGAGTCAAAGAGCTGGTAAAACAGGGAGCGGATATCAACGTTAAAGATCATGCAAAAAGAACCGTCCTGAATTATGCCGCCTTGAGCGGTAATTTGGAACTGGTCAAATGGCTGGTTGAACATGGTTTAGACGTTAAAGCAAAAAACGATAACAAAGAGACTGTTTTGCATTCAGCTGCCATTGCAGGCAATTTGGAACTGGTCAAATGGCTGGTTGAGCAGGGATTGGACGTTAAAGCAAAAGACAGAAAAATGGGAACCGTTTTGCATGCAGCCGTTTTAAGCGGATCTTTAGACGTCGTTAAGTGGTTGGTAGAACAGGGAGCGAACGTCAAAGCTAAAAGCATAGACCGAGTTACCGTTTTGCATTGCGCTGCCAAGAGAGGCAATCTGGAAATAGTTCAATTTCTTGTTGAACGCGGGGCTGACATCAACGCATAAGACCGTATCGGAATAACGGTTTTGTACGAAGCCGCTCAAGGCGGTTCCTGGGAAATGGTTCGATGGCTGGTTGAACGCGGCGCAGACGTCAATATAAAAAACAGATTGGGACGCACCGTCTTGCAATTAGTCGGCAAAAGCGGCAATCTGGGACTGGTTCAATTGCTGGTCGAACGCGGCGCGGACTTAAATGCAAAAGATAACATTGGCAATACTGTCTTGTACTATGCCGTTGAAAGCGGTAATTTGAAACTGGTTCAATGGCTGGCTGAACAGGGTTTGGACGTTAAAGAGAAAGACGATGACGGAAGCACGCTTTTACATTTTGCCGTCTCAAGCGCTTCTTTGGAACTGGTTCAATGGCTCATTGATCAGGGAGTCGACGTTAAGGCGAAAGACGACGATGGATATACCGCTTTGCACTATACTATCGGCGGCGGCAATCTGAAAGTGGTTCAGGCGCTTGTCGAACGCGGCGCTGACGTCAACGCAAAAGACGCTTACGGGAGAACGCCTTTGCTTTTCGCCGCTAAAAAAGGGAATTTGGAACTGGTCAAATGGCTCGTTGAACACGGCGCGGACGTCAATGCAAAAGACAACGATGGAATGACCGTTTTGGATCAATCTTTTGATAAAGAAATGGTTAAATATCTCAAAGAGCATGGCGCAAAAAAATCAGAACAATAAAAGAGTAAATTTAACATCTGGTAAAATCAAGGAGGATTCTGTATTATGTACCGTATTCATCGCGTTTTGAGCGTTTTGTTTGTTTTGGGAATTTGTCTTGCCGGGGCGAGTTGCTCAGCAGAGAATTCCGACGGTCAGTCCAAGGCGAAAAGATTAATAGTTACGATATTTGGTCAGGAAAACGTAGATCGTTTTGAACAGATGTTCGAAACCAACAAGTTTGATTTTGATTATTGCGACGAAGACAACCGCTGCGTCCTTCACTATGCCGCTTTGTTGGGAAACATAAACCGGGTTCAAGAGCTTGTAAAACAGGGCGCAGACTTAAATACAAAAGATGTCATTGGCAGGACGGTTCTATATTACGCCGCCCAAAGCGGGAATCTGGAACTGGTCAAATGGCTGGTAGAAAAAGGGCTGGACGTCAACGTAAAAGACGATGATAGCAATACGATCTTGCATTACGCCGTCCAAAGCGGGAATCTGGAATTGGTCAGGTGGCTGGTAGAACAGGGCGCTGACGTCAAGGCAAAAAACAGATACGGAATAACAATTATATTTCATACCGTCGATTTGTTTTACGCGGACGATTCAGAGTATCTGGAAATGATTGATTGGTTGGTTAAACAGGGAGTTGATGTAAATAGTAAATGCGAATCAGGAAGTACAGCCCTGATTTCTTGCAGCATAAGTGGCAATCTGAAACTGGTTCAAAAATTGATTGAACATGGAGCAGACGTCAATGCAAAAACTAATGACGGATTTACAGCCTTGCATTTTGCCGTCCTAGATGGGAATTGGGAACTGGTTAAGTGGCTCGTTGAACACGGCGCGGACGTCAATATTAAAAATAATGATGGCGTTACTATTTTGCAATCAACCGCACAGAGTGGGAATCTGGAACTGGTTCAATGGTTAGTTGAACAAGGGGCTGAAGTCAAAATAAAAAATAATGATAGAGAAACTGCCTTGCATTTTGCCGCTCTAAGCGGGAATGTGGAACTGGTTGAGTGGCTGGTTAAACAGGGATTGGACGTCAATGCAAAAACTAATGACGGAAATACCGCCTTGCATTTTGCCGCTCGATATGGGAATCTGGAACTGGTTCAATGGCTGGTTGAACAGGGTTTGGACGTAAAAGATATAAACAAAAATAGCGAAACGGCCTTGCATTTTGCCGCCCGATGGGATAATCTGGAACTGGTGCAATGGCTGGTTGAACAAGGGACTGGAATCAAAATAAAAGACAATGATGGAGAAACCGCCTTGCATTCTGCCGCCCGATATGGGAATCTGGAACTGGTTCAATGGTTGATTAAAAAGGGTTTGAATGTAAAAGATAAAAACAAAAATGGAGAAACGGCATTGCATTTTGCCGCTCAATGTGGGGATCTGGAACTGGTCAAATGGCTGGTTGAACAGGGTTTGGACGTCAA
>JAZUMX010000759.1:0-2390 GCA_045603865.1 Thermoguttaceae bacterium | reverse complement strand
GCGGTTGTTGCGGTTGATAATTCGACGATACAAGTCGTTGAGGTCGGAAGTGGCGAAGTTGCCGGATTCCAACGGAACCAACGGGCGAAGATCCGGCGGAATAACCGGGATAACGTCCAGAACCATCCAGGCGGGGTCGTTATCGGAATCGCGAAGGGATTCGACCAGCTTCAAACGATTGATAAGCTCCTTTTTGCGCTGAGCGGATTTGGTCGTGTTGAGTTCATCGCGAAGCTGTTTGGAAAGTTCCGTCATGTCGAGCTTGGAAAGCAGAGTGCGAATGGCTTCCGCTCCCATTTCAGCCTTGAAAGAACCAGCGCCGTAGGTGGCAACCGCTTCACGAAATTCTTCGTCGGTCAGGAGCTGCGTTACTTTCAAAGGTGTTTCGCCAGCGTCTGTAACGACGTAATCCTGATAATAAATGACCTTTTCCAGGGCAGTGGTTTTCATTTCCAGCAAGCAGCCCAAACGGCTTGGCATCGCCTTGAAAAACCAGATGTGAACAACCGGCGCGGCCAGTTCGATGTGCCCCATTCTCTTGCGGCGTTCGCGGCTGTGAGCGATTTTAACGCCGCAGCGATCGCAAATCATGCCCTTGAATTTCAGCCCGCGATATTTACCGCAGGTGCATTCCCAGTCCTTTTCCGGTCCAAAAATGCGTTCGCAGAACAGACCGTCTTTTTCAGAGCGGTAGGTGCGGTAGTTAATCGTTTCGGGCTTTTTGACTTCGCCGTGCGACCAGGAACGAATGTCATGAGGGCGCGCCAGTGAAATCTTAACAGATGTATAGTCGTTGACTTTTGTATATTTCTGATCAATTGTACTCATGGTTAGTTGCTCCCTCATTACATTTGCATATTGCTACGTTCCGTTTGCATATTGCCGCGGTCAAGCTGCATGTTGCCGCGTTCCAATTGCATGTTGAGACCCAGACCGCGAATTTCGTTGGTCAGAACGTCAAAGCTCGCCGGGGTTCCGGCTTCGAGCGTATTTTCGCCTTTGACCATCGATTCGTAGATCTTGGTTCGACCGTCGACGTCGTCCGACTTGACCGTCAGGAGTTCCTGAAGGATGTAAGCGGCGCCGTAGGCTTCCAAAGCCCAGACTTCCATTTCCCCAAATCGCTGACCGCCGGAACGGGCTTTACCGCCCAGAGGCTGCTGAGTAATCATGGAGTAAGGACCTGTGCTTCTGGCGTGGACTTTGTCGTCTACCAGGTGGTGCAGTTTGAGCATGTAGATGTACCCAACGGTAATTTCCTGGTCAAACGGCTCTCCGGTTCGACCGTCGTACAGACGGGCTTTTCCGTTGCGCGGCAATCCGGCTTGTTCGAGCAGATCGTTGATTTCGGACTCTTTCGCGCCGTCAAATACCGGCGTAATGGACTTGAATCCGAGGGTAGCGCCCGCCCAGCCGAGGTGGGTTTCCAAAACCTGTCCGACGTTCATACGAGAAGGTACGCCCAAGGGATTCAAAAGAATCTGGATGGGAGTTCCGTCTGCGAGGAACGGCATGTCTTCACGGCGCATAATCTTGGAAATAACGCCTTTGTTTCCGTGACGACCCGCCATCTTGTCGCCGTCCGACAGGACGCGTTTGTTGGCAATGAAAACCTTGACGGTCTGCAAAACGCCGTTGCGAAGTTCGTCGCCGCGTTTGTGCGAGTTGCGCTTGCGGTCAAGAGTTTCGATAAGCTCTTTAACCTGCGGATTCTTGCTGCGGAACATGCTGACGTACTGTTCGCGCTGCTTTTCCGTCAGAGACTTCCAAACGTCGGTGCGTTCCGGATTGAACTCGCGAGCGTTTTCCGCAACCGTTTTGTATTCGAGGTCTTCAACGAGAGTTTCGCCGGACAGGGAGTGAATCGGCTGTCCCAAAAGCTCTTCCATGGATTGAATCATGGCAGAGAACTTGGCGGCGATCTTTTCGTAATATTCCGCTTCCAGCTGAGCCAAAATGGCGTCAAACTCGATTTTCTCTTCGTTTGACAGCGTGCTCTTGCGGGCGATGCGCTGGGTGTCGATGACGATGCCTTCAACGCCGCTCTGAACTTCCAGAGAGTCGTTTTTGACGTCTTCGCCAACGCGGCCGAAAATAGCGTGAAGCAGCTTCTCTTCCGGCGTAAGTTCCGTTTTGGACTTGGGCGAAACCTTGCCGACGAGGATGTCGCCCTGGCGGACGTACGTTCCAACGCGGACAATGCCGTTTTCGTCCAGATTGCGAAGCGCTTTTTCCGAAACGTTGGGAATGTCGCGAGTGAATTCTTCGCGCCCCAGTTTGGTGTCGCGGATTTCTTTTTCCAGTTCAATAATATGGATGCTGGTGTACGTATCGTTCTGAACGAGTTCTTCGGACAGAATAATAGCGTCTTCGTAGTTGTAACCTTCCCA
>JAZUMX010000758.1:0-3920 GCA_045603865.1 Thermoguttaceae bacterium | reverse complement strand
GTGATAAAATAGATGCAGGATTTACCTTATTATTCTCTCAAACACCGCGACTATACAATAGAAGGCTATTCTCGCGGAGCGGTTCAAACGTACTGGCGAATCCCGGAGTTCCACCTGGGGTTCGACCTGGGCGCTCAGCCGTGGTCTTTTATGGGAACTCCAAACTGGATCATATCCCATTCCCACATGGATCACCTGGCGGCTCTGCCCCAGTATGTAACGCGTCGAAGAATGATGAGAATGACCCCGCCGACAATCTACCTGCCATCGGAAGCAAAAGCTCCGGCGGAGCAATTGCTGTTTCAATGGCAGCGTCTGGATCGCGGACGGCTTCCCTGCACGCTCGTTCCGATTGATCCCAATAAGGAAATAGCGATTTCGCGCAACGTTCTGGTCAAAACATTTCCGGCTAAACACAGTATTGACAACTCGATGGCGTTTATCGTCTATCAGGTCAAATCAAAGCTCAAGCCGGAATATTTGGATTTGTCGGGAGAACAGATTCGAGATCTGCGTTTTTCCGGAGCGGAAATAACGTATGAAGTCCAAACTCCGCTTGTTGCGTATACCGGCGACAGCCGTCCGGAGGTTTTGACGTCGCACCCGGATTTTCTGTCCGCACAGGTTTTAATTGCAGAAATGACGTTTATTTCTCTGGAACATCCGTTGTCAACGATTCATAAATTTGGTCATTCCGATTTGGCGGATTTCGTTGCGCTGAAAGACCAGTTCAAAAACGAAGTGGTAATCGCCTCGCATTTCAGTACGCGTTATTCCGAAAAACAGATTGAACGTCAGGTGGACAAATATCTTCCAGGACGTCTGGACGGGCGACTTAAGTTGTTTATTTAACGCAATTTACAGAGAGAGCAATCGCCGATTTCACGTTTTTTCATTCTTTCTTGTAAAAATCGTTCTGAAATCGTTACTTTTTTATTGAAAAATGCGTATAAATACTATATAATAAGTTGACGTTATCCTTTGGACAACTGTTTCCTTTGTTTAATTTGCAAGAAGCCCCGATTGTCTGGGGTCTTCAGCTTGCTAACCCTTAACCGTTTATTTTAGAAATCATGAAAAGAACAATCGCATTGAGTTTGTGTCTGGCGTTTGTTGCGTCAGTCGTCTTTGCATTTCCTCCGGGAATGCCTCCAAAAGAGAATCCGTTGGTAACCAAGGTTGCGCCGGATGAATTGGGCGGATTCTTAAGCTGGCAGGGAACAGCTCCTGCAGACGCGTCCTCAACCAACAAAGTCGAACAAGCTCTTGCAAAACCGGAAATTCAGCAAGAACTTTCAAAGATGCAGGCTTCTATTATTGAAAGCTTTGGCGCTTCCAACCCCATTGCGAGCAAATGCTTCGACCTGGCTTTTAAAAACGGCGCCTGTTTCCTGGGAACGACGAAAGAAAATCTCGCTGGCATGGTTTCTTTAGACGAAAACGGTCCGGCTATCGTTGAAAAATTAACCGCGGAAATGAAAAAGAGCGCCGCTTCAGGAGACGTTACTGTCAAGACAATCAATATTGGCAAGATGTCATTCTACAAAGTTTCCTCAAACGCCGTGGAACAGGATTTTTACTGGGGAGCGTTAGGAAAAGGCAGAGTCCTTGTTATGGCTTCCAGCGAAGCTGGGTTGACCAAAATTTTAAATAACGCTCGAACTCCCGAACCCACATGGGTTGCCAACGCTAAGAGCGAATTTGGCATTGCTCGTTTATCCACTCTTTCAGGTTTTTCTGCAGAATTCATCAAAGAGAACATGCCAAAGAGCGATGACTCTGCCGACGATGAAGACGCTTCCATGGCAGAATTCCAGAAAAAGTTCCTGGGCGGCGATTATGTAGACCGCATCGTTTCCGCTTCCGGTCTGGATAACGTTGGCGCCGTTCACAAGACCGCCGTTTACATGAAAGACGGCTGGAAGAACACGCTTCCAGGCGTTATGATTGACAAGTCCTTAACAGAAAAAGATTTGGCTGTCATTCCCAGCAATGCAGTTCTGGCGGTAGCTGGCAAGACGGATCTCAACGGATTATTCAAGGCTGTGTCTAATGCGGAAGGTCTTTCAGACGAAATGAAAATGCAAATTGCAATGGGAGGCATGGTTGTTACACCGTATTTGTCTTCCCTTGGCGATTCATGGGCTTTCTTCATGACGGCAGACGAAGACGCTCAAGGCGGCGCGCTGGTTTGGTCGCTGAAGAACTCGGCTATGGCTAAAATTCAGCTTAATCAGCTCATGGAAATGCTCAAGAAGAACATGCAGAGAACCGAACAAATTGAATTCGAAGACATGGGCTTCAACAATCAGGATATGCGCATTATTCCAACTCAGCTCAAGCTCTTTGGAGACGATGAGGACGAAGACGACATTAACAACCTTCCGCCCAACGCCAAAATTAAGATTCAAACTCAAGGACAGGTTGTCATCCCCGGCGGTCAGCTTCCCAACGGAGCCGTCCCGATTCAGGTTATGCCTGGCGGTCAGCTTCCTCCTGGAGCAGTTCCGATGGGCGGAGGACGGGTTCAGCTTAACGGCGGAAACGTAGATCCGTCCCTGCTTATGGGGCTTATTCCCGAATCCATCGAAAAGATTAAAATCGGCAGCTACGATTTCTGGCTGCTCAAAAATGGCGAAGATAATTCCAGCAACATCGTCATTGGCATTGTTGGGAAAAACCTTGTTTTTTCAACCAAATCCTATGCTGAGAAGTACGTGACGTTTGACGGAACAAAGAATCTCAGCTCCAATAAAGCGGTTGCCAAGATGATGTCCAACAATCCATCTTATCTGATTTATTCTGATCCCAAAGCTATTGTTGGCTTTGCTTCATTAGCAATGTCGACTTCCGGCGCCGAGCCCAACGAAACTTTGATTAGAATTATTGCAGAAAGCAATCTGCCGATTGTCATTGGCGTTTATTCAACAGACAACGCCGTTCGCATTGACGCCAATTCCGGTTTGCCGCTGCCAGACCTGTTTATCACAGGGGGTTATTTGTCCTTTACCTCCGCTCAAAGCAGTGATGAATAACGCCTGTCCGTAACAGACAGAAAGCCATCGAGGTTAGCGATTCGTCTGAATTTCAAAAGACGAAATCGCTAACCTCTGGTTGTTTGTAGTATTGTTGAAAAAATCATTTTTTAAGAAAAGGGAAATAACATGTCGAACAAAGTTGCTCTTGTAACAGGCGGAGCGCGCGGCATTGGTTTGGGAATTTCCAAACAGCTGGCAAAGGAAGGCTGGGACGTCGTCTGCTGCGGAACTCGTCAAAAAGCCAACTGTCAGGACGCGTTAAATCAGATTCTCGACGCCGCCAAACAGGAGGGAAAAGAGATTCGTCTGGAATACTATACGTGTAACGTTTCAGACGCTTCCGCTCGCGCAGCGCTGCTGGAAAACGTCCGCCGCGATTTCGGTAAAATCCACGCTTTGGTCAACAACGCCGGCGTTGGGGCGAAGGTTCGCGCTGACGTTTTGGAAATGGCGGAAGAGAATTTTGAATGGCTGATGAAAATCAACCTTCAAGGTCCGTTCTTCCTCACGCAGGCGGTTCTTCGCTGGATGTTGGAAGAGAAGAAAGCCGACCCGGAATTTCCCGCCGCAGTAATTAACGTCTCGTCAATCAGCGCAACTGTCGCGTCTATCAGCCGGGGAGAATACTGCATTTCCAAAGCCGGCGTGAGCATGGCAACCCAGCTTTGGGCGGCGCGCGTCGCTCCAGAAGGAATCGGCGTCTACGAGATTCGCCCGGGAATCATTCATTCCGACATGACAGCCGTTGTTACACAAAAATATGACAAACTCATCGCCGAAGGACTGACGCTTCAACCCCGCTGGGGAGAACCGGAAGACGTCGGCAAGGCGGCGGCAATGCTTCTCCGCGGCGATATCGCCTACAGCCCCGGACAGGTTATC
>JAZUMX010000757.1:0-4567 GCA_045603865.1 Thermoguttaceae bacterium | reverse complement strand
ACAAATCGTGTCAATACGTTCAATTGTTTAAAAATCAGGGAATTGTCGCCGGCGCGTCGCTGGAACACGTTCACAGCCAAATTATCGGATTGCCGATGATTCCTCCGGTTGTCAAAAACGAGCTTGCTGAACTTGAACGGTACGCTAACCAGACGGGGCGTCTGTTTTGGACGGATATTCTCAACAAAGAGCTTCAGTTGGGAAAACGCATTGTCGAAATGACGGAAAACTTTGTCGTTTTCTGCCCGTTTTCATCCCGTTTTGCCGGCGAAACCTGGATTATGCCTCGAGAACATCGTCCGGATATGGAAAACGCTCCTGACGTCGTTCTGGACGAATTGGGCGCTTTGCTGTCCCGGTTATTGCCGCGTCTGGAAAACGTTCTCATTGCATTCAATACTCAGACTGCAATACAAAGCAAAGAACCCGTTACGCCGTCGTACAATATCGTGTATCGATCAGCGCCGCGCATAGACGGCTGCATTCCGGATTTGTTTTGCTGGCGAATGGAAATAATCCCCCGAATTAACTCAATTGCCGGGTTCGAACTCGGAACGGGGTGCTTTATCAACGTTATTCCTCCAGAAGAATTTCGGGAAGCGCTGGTAAGAAGCGCTTAAGCTCTAAACGTCTTAAATCGCGTTAGAAACTCGTTATTGTAAATATAATGTAATACCAGGCAATTTTTTTGTTGTGAGTTCTGTTTTTTCTTGTCTTTTTAATAATTCTGCCCGATATAACGAATATACGGAAATGTATTTTTATACATGAATTACATTATTAAACGATTATAATACCCTCTTTATTCCTTTTTCTGCCGCGTTTGGCTGTCAAATGCGCGAAAGGGGAGAAAAGATAGTTATTTCATAGATAAGGGAAATAAAAATGAAAAAGACTGCTGTTTTATTGTTGGCAACAATAGGATTTTGCACACTGTTTATGTCCCCGGCGTTTGGTCAAGGGATTTTTATGCGCGGCGTTGGCGCTATAAACGAATCCTTTGGCGGAGCCGCTGTCGGCGCGCCGCTTGACTCCATGGGCGCTCTTACCTGGAACCCTGCAACTATTTCCGCTCTTCCTCAAAGCGAAATGGGATTCTCCGCCGCAATGATTCTTCCCAACATGAAAGTTAATACGCCGTTCGGAGAAGTTAACGGTCAGCCGGGCGTAGCAGTCGCGCCTAACTTTGGAATCGTTTCAAAGAATCCGTGCTCTCGCTGGACGTTTGGTTTGGGTCTGTCGACGTTGGGCGGCGCGAAAGCTGCATATCCTTCTATGAAACAGATTGCCGGACCGGATCCGATGGATCTGACAACGCAAGATCCAACAATTTCCGCTCTGGCAACGCTCAATGCGGACATTATGATGCTGCAATTCGCTCCGACGGCTTCGTATCAGCTAACGGAAAATCTGAGTTTTGGTTTCGCGCCCACGCTGACGATGGCCCAGATTCTTTGCGATCCGCTGTATATTTCCATTCGACCAGAGACATCTGGACCGTTACAGTTCCCCAGCGGAACGTCGTCCCGTTATATGTTCGGCGGCGGATTCCAGTTCGGTCTGTATTACGACACACACTGCAACTGGGCGTTCGGGTTCAGCTACAAGTCCCCTCAATGGATGGAACCGTTCCGTTTCCAGACTGAAGAATACGCTGCCGACAGAACTTATCTTGGACCATACGTCCGAAAACTGCACATTACCGTTCCGCAGATTATCAGCATTGGAGCGTCTTACCGCGGATTCCAAAACACGCTTCTTGCAGCTGACCTGCGATACTACATTTACGACGGCTGCGGAGACGTCAAACTGCTTGGCTGGCATAACATGTTCAGCCTGCATTTGGGAGCTCAACGAATCATCAATGATCGTCTCACCGCGCGAATGGGATACGTTTACAACGACAACCCCATTCCAGACTCCTACACATATCGCAACCTCGCCAGCCCGATCTGTCATCAGCACATGCTGTATTTAGGCGGAACAATCAAGCTGACCGATCAGATCGAAGCGACGCTCTGTTACGGACACACGTTCAGAAATACGCTTAACGGAAACACTCCGATTGGAACGCCGATTTCCGTATCCACCGCCGCCGACATGCTGGCTCTGAGCATGAGAGTTCTGTTCTAATCAAAGAAAAAATCGTTAACGCGATTGAACAGACGGGAATTCAATCATTGCCCAAAACGCGCTGTCAATTCCCCATTGGGGAAAATGGCGAATTGGGCAGTTCCATCCAACCCGGTATGGATAACTTGAACGCCCGCCTGTTCAAACATGGCTCTTCCCTGTTTTTGCGGATAGACTCTTGCCTCGGAAAAGACAGCGTACCTGGCTTTCGTCCATTGAATAAACTCTGGCGTGAGGCTTAAATGCGAGCCGTGGTGCGGAGCCTGAACGACGTCGTAGCCGGGCGACTCTTCCATGGAAATTTCTCTAACGCCATTTCCGACAAGGTCTCCGGTAAGCAAAACGCGGCGTCCGGCGTATTCCAGCTCGACAACCAGACTGTTGGCGTTTTCGGGGCTGAGCAAGTCCAGAACCCCGCCAGGACCGGGATGCAGAAATTCTATCTTGTACTGTTTTGAATCTCCCAGCTTGTCTCCGCGATAAACGATATGCGCTTTGACGTTCGCCTTTTCCAGATAATACTTGAACTTCTCGAGCGTTTCGTTGTCGGTATCGTCAAACATCATTTCCGAAACGTAAATCGTGTCGATGGCAAAGCGTTCGGAAAGCGTCGGGAGCATGTTGTAGTGGTCGGCGTCTGAATGGGACAAAATCACGCCGTGAATCTTCGTGATTCCCTGTTTCCACAGATAATCGCAAACGGACTCCACGCCTTTTTCGGGACTTGTCATTTTTCCGGCGTCGTAGAGGATGTTTTTCCCGTCCGGCAAACGAATGAGCGTACACAGTCCATGTTCGACGTTGATGAATTCCACGTTCATCTGTACCGGGCGCGTCAGATAGCCGTAAACTGGAATGAACGAAATAATCGCCAGCCAAACCGCCAGAACAGACGCCATAATCATGCTTCGAGCGCGACACCATCGGCTAAACGCCCACGCAAAGAGGATAACGTAAAACGCGATTAAAAGCGGTTCGTTCAGACCGGTAACCCAGAATCGCGACCAGCGCCACGAATGAACGGTTTGAACGATGTAGTCCATTGTCCAGAGCGAACTTTGGCAAATTTTCGCGCTGACGTTGGCGATAAAGTCGAACAGGAAAAAGGAATCGAAGGGACTGAGCAGCATGGCGATCATTCCCGTCACGATGGAAATGAAAATCGGGACGCTTAAAACCAGATTGAGCAGTACGGAAAAGAGCGACAGGACGTGAAAGCGCGTTGCAATCAGCGGCGCGATTACGCCCAAAAGCATAAAGCTCAGAATCAGCGTAACAAGAATTCTGTGAACGTTTTTTCGAGCGCTCCCTTGCCGGCGGCGTCCAATTCCAACGTTATTTTCGTTCCCGACGGGAAAAATGTAACAGGCGATTTTCTCCGCCGTCGGCGCCATGGCGATAATCGCGCCAACGGTTAAAAACGACAGCTGAGTTCCAGTCTGAAATACCGACGACGGGTTGAGAATCAAAACGATTATTCCTGACAAACGAAGAACGTTAAAAGACAGAGGCCGCTGATTGAACGCGAGAGCGGCGGTTGCCGTCAGACACAAAACGCCTGCTCGCACCGCCGGAGGCTGCGCGCCGGTAAGAAGAATGTAAAACAGAATCATCCCGCAGACGATAAAGTATCGAACTTTTCTCGACATCGGCGCAAAACTAAGCGCGAACTGCAGCAGCGTCGTCAAAATCCCAACGTGAAGTCCGGAAACGACAAGCACGTGAATTGTCCCGGTTTCCTGAAACTGTTCAACCACGCCTTCCGGCAGATCGTTTCTGTTTCCCAGCAAAAAGGCGGACGCCAGACGCGCTTCTCGCGTTATGGAAAACCGCTTTTCCAAACCCTCTTGCGCCTTGCGCTGACAGGCGCCAATCCAGCGAAGAAAGGACGCCTGACGTTCTTGAGCGCGTCTGGTCGCTCCGTCTGGACTGCGAACTGTCATAACGGTTAGAACGCGGCGGCTGCGAAGAAAATCCCGGTAATTGAATCGACCGGCAGAATCGTCGTTGGGCAAAGAGCACGAGCCGACAAGTTCAATGACGTCCCCAACTTCAAATCCGGTCAAATGCCCTGTTACAGACACCCGAACGTTCCCGTCTGCCGGCGTCCACGTCTGCCCGGAACGGACGCCGTTGGCTCGAACGGTAAAGACGGTTTTGTCATATTCCGGAATCGGAGAAAACCCTTGCGGAGAATGCGTCCGGCGCGGCGGGTCAAGGATGGTTCCTCGAATGACGCACGGGCAGGGTTTTGCAGAGCAGCGGGAGAACAGGTCAACTCGGGGATAAACGTTCCAAAAGCAGTTGTGCCACAACCCGCCGACAGAAGCAAGTATAGCGCAAATCAAAACCGACCCGACATACAGACGGAATTTCTGTTTGAGAAACGTTGAACTGAACCACAACAGCATTATCAAGTCGGAGGCCAAGCGGT
>JAZUMX010000756.1:0-3870 GCA_045603865.1 Thermoguttaceae bacterium | reverse complement strand
CGAGCAGCCCGGCGGCAAGCATGGCGCCAACCCGAACTGCGATGCGCGCGACCAGTTCCGGCTTAGGGACTTCCAAAGCGTAGACGCGGCAATCTTCCTGCGGGACAGGCTTGTCGTGTTCTTTCTGCCATTGAGAAATGGGCTTTCCAGTAAGTCGGTAAACTTCAATGGCGCGAATTACTCGTCGGGCGTCGTTGACGTGCAGTTTAGCCGCCGCGACAGGGTCGATTTCTTCCAGCATGGCGTGAAGGCGTTCCAGACCGTCGGCGTCGACTACGGCTTGCAGTTCCTGACGGATTGACCAGTCTGCCCCGGGACCGTCGAACAGCCCGCGCAGCAGGGCTTTTAAGTACAGCGGCGTTCCTCCAACAAACAGCGGGACTTTGCCTCTGGCGAGGATGTCTTGAACGCAGGCTTCCGCCGCCTCGCAATACTGGGCGACCGAGAATTCTTCGCTGGGGTTGGCGATGTCCAGAAGATGGTGAGGAACGGCGGCGCGCTGTTCTGGCGAGGGCTTGGCAGTTCCGATGTCCATGCGTCTGTAAATGGCAGCCGAGTCCATCGACAGGATTTCTGCGTTATGCTCTAACGCCCAATCGATAGCCAGGTCAGACTTTCCCGACGCTGTCGGACCTGTCAAAAACCAGCAGTATTTCGCAAAGTTGAACATGAAGCTAAATCGGATTATTAACGTTTGGTTAGGCGTGAGGACGGAACTGAAATGACAACGGCGCTTTCGTCTCCGGAGGGGGAAACGATTTTTACTGCGATGGCGCGCTTGGAAGCGCTGATAACGTCGGAAACGGAGCTGGTCAGCGCGTCCCATTCCGTTTGATTAAGGCGTAACGCGTTCGCTTTGCTGTTCCAGCGTCGATAGGGATTCAAGCTGGCGTCTGGAAATCGCGCCTGACAAACGCAGAATTCGTTTCCGTTATAATTCGTGTCGATAAACCACGCCCCAACGATTTGAGGCGGCTGAATTTCCTCGGTCTGAACAAGCGGATTATACATCCGGACGCCTTTTAATTCAAGCTGAAATTCCGTATCGGAAACAGGATTAATGCTCACAATAGGCGTTCCGTATAAAACGAAACAGGCGTTGGATTCTGAATTGGTCAGCTCATTCGACGCATGCATGTCCGGGCTGATTTTAACCGGATAGACGGGCAGGGGAAGCGATGACAGGAATTCTGCTTCCATGGGCGTAAAGTTGAAAGCAAGTACAAACAGCGCGTCCTTCTGATTCTTATATGCCTCTTTTGCCGCTTGCGATAAAACGGAAGGCGAAATGGTTTCGAATTCGTTGGCAATCAAAACGCTTGCAGTAGCGGATTTATGATTGATTGTAAATTCGCCCTCCGCGGTCAGCTTTGGGAATTTGACTAAATGCAGATCGCTAAATTTGACGCGCTGTTTCTTTCCGTACATAACAATTCCTGAAAGAGACAAGTGCGCCAAAATGCTTTTGACAAACGCATTCTGGTCAGCAGACGTCTTTGAGGATTTTGCGCTTTTCTTGACCGTATCGCGATAAAGGCTTTCTATTGTAAATGGACTTGTACAACGGCTGTGATTTGCCTCTTCAAACGGCTGGTCAAAGAGCGGTTCCGATTCCGAGTTCTCTGCAATAGCCGCGTCAATTTCCTTCTGACGACTGGCGAATGTCTGCCAATAGCGTTCAAGCGTTTGAGTAAACTCAGGAATATCTGCTTGTTGTTTTGTTACAACTTCGTCTGACAGATGTGGGATTTCCCAGTCTTTCCAGTTCTGACCGGAAAGAGCGTTTAATTTTGTAACAAGCTCTTGTAATTCCGGTTGATATTTATCCCAGACGACGTCGATTTGTTCGTTTGTTCCTGCCGATTTAACTGTTACATGGGGAACAGTGTTATAAATAAATCCTTCTGACGGATTGAGCGACTGATTTTCAACTTGATAATACGGATATTTCCCGCCCAAAAGGCGAGCGGCTGTAATAGCGACAGCGCAGCGCGACGTATCAATGCCGATCCATCGCCGCCCCCAGCGTTCCGCTTCAAATGCTGTTACGCCGGACCCGCAAGCCGGGTCTAAAACCAGATCGCCGGGATCTGTCGACATGAGCAGGCACCGCTGAACGACAAGCGGGTTGGTCTGGACGGCGTAGCGTTTGTCGTACGAAAAGCCTGCAGCGCCAGTATCGTTCCAGGAAGAAGTAAGAGGGATGTACGGGAAATCGTCCAGATATCGAACGTACCGCAGATTCTTCCCGATGGCTTCGATTCGGTTTGCCTTTTTCAGCCGCTCCATGCCGTCTGGATACTGCGCCGTCCAGATTCTGTTTCCGGAGGGATGGTATGTTTGACCACGAAATTCAACAGGGCAAGAGCGCTTCTGAATTCCCTGGCTGTCCATAGCGCCGGGCAGAAAAATTCTCGCCCCTTTGGGAAGCGGCTGTTCGCCCGATCGTTCTTCCGGCGTCATCGGACGGCGAGAATAATCAGGGAGTTCTATAAACCGATAATTCCCATGTTCGTCGCCTGTGAGCGAGTTTTTAGTGCGGTATAACGGATGGTATTTCAAAACGCGTTTGTTTTTCCCATACCAGAGAATATAGTCTCCAACGCGGCTGATTGCACGAGTCGGGAATCCGCTCGACGTTCGATAATTAATAGCTGTAACAAAATTCTCGGCGCCAAAAATCTCGTCCAGAACAAGACGAACCCGATGAACGTTTTCTTCGCCCATCTGAACGAAAATCGAACCGGAGTCAGCGAGCAGTTCTCGGATCAGCGTCAGACGATCTCGAAGAAAATTCAGATAACCGGAAATCCCGTTGCGCCAGCTGTCGCGATACGCTTGAACGTCCGGGAAAAGCTCGGCGCTCTGTTCAGCGGCTGCGCTCTTGCGGCTGTTTGACAGTTTGACGCTCTTACTGAAATTGATCCCGTAGGGAGGGTCAAAATATACAGCCTGAACGGTTCCGTGTAATTTGTCACGATTTAGCAGCGACGCCATGACAAGCAGAGAATCGCCCAGAATCAAACGGTTGTTCCAATTCCCGGAATGAATATATGAGCTAATATAGGGCTTAGGACTTGACAGATTATCAGAAGGCTCAAACAGAGTTTGCTGAGCAGATTTGCGTTTTCGAGTTGTGTTTTCAGAAAGCAGCTTTTGCGCCTGACGTTCCGGATAATGACGTTCGTGGACGAATAATTCATGGACGTCAACCGTTAAATTGGCGTCTAATGCAGAGTCTTTATTGTCCCAGAGCAAAACTGGATTCCCACCGGCTGGACGTTGCAAGATAAGAGAATCTTTTGAATTCATGTTCATTCAAGAGAATCTTTAATATTTCCCAGAACAGCGGCGTTCTTTGTTCGGCGACCTGTCAGAACCAACGGTTCGTCGCTTGTATTGGCGGACTTTGTACGCTTGCGAACGGATACCTGATTTGCATTGGCGGTCTTTCGCTGAGGCTGCGGCTGAATATCTGCGTATCGGAATGGAATGGTTTTGTTTCCATTGACGATAGCGGGACCGCCTGCGCCGTTGGAAATAGCGGCTGCTCCAGCGCTGAGCGAGGCTTCGTCCATGGCTTCGAAATCGTGAATGTATGCGTGAGCGCTAAATGACGTTGCCGACGTCTGATTGCCAATCGATCGATTTTTAAACGGCAGCAGAGGAGCTCCAGATTCTGTTCTGCCGGAAGACGATCGTTTGATTCCACCCATGTAAACCCCGCCGCGATCCGGTACAGATACTGTTGTATTAACGGTATTGTATCCGAATGTTGGAAGCTGAACCGCGCTGGCAGGAGCGTTTTGCGCCAAGGCTTTAGAACAAATGGCGGAAAACATTGCAAAAACGGTAATTGTAATCAGCAGT
>JAZUMX010000755.1:0-2731 GCA_045603865.1 Thermoguttaceae bacterium | reverse complement strand
AGGGAATAGTGATTCGCCTTCGGCGAATTTTAAAACTACTCCCTCCGTGGGTTAAAACCCACGGCTACTAATATTGAACCGCTAAAACGGTTCTAGCGGGTGGGCTTCGCGCCTACTGCCTATTGCCTACTGCCTGCACTCTACAGTTTTTCCTTCTTTTTGTCGATAAGAAGATAATGGACGCTTTTTGTAAGCGTTTGTGTATCATTGTGTTAATATAGATAAACCTGTAAAATGGGTCTGTTTGATTTCTGGCGAAAAAAGGACGCGCAGCCGGCGGCGACAGCTGACGGACAGTCGAAATCCGCATCTTCAGCGTCGGATAAGGGCAAAGCGTCGAAACCGGCGAAGAAGACTGCGTCTAAAAAATCGAAGAAAGCCGATCCCGGTCCAGATCCGTTACAGCTGGCGGTTGACAAAATTGCAACTCGTCCGCAAGGAGAGTACGTCTTATACGATCAGGCGGCTAACCTGTTCCCGCATCGAATTTTAGAACTTGGCATCGACGACGGAGAGCGCATTTCGACCCTGCTTCAGTTCGGAACGCTGGTCGTTGACCCGGCTGAACTGCTCTATGTCGGTTTGGACTGGTTTGAAGACAGAACGCCCCAGCAGCGTCCGGGATTGACGCTCAGCCAGGCGGCAAAACTGTTTGCCAAATTGGGCGTAAAAGCGAAATTGCAGCCGGGCGACCCGTTGACGTCCTTTTTGCCGATTGCCAATTCTCTTACGGCTAAAAAGGTGGACTGGGTTATGATTTCCAGCGAAATTCGCCCGAAGGTTATGCGTCAGCTTTGGCCTCTGTTCCCGCGAATTCTGAAGCCGGAAACGAGATTCTTTTTGGAAAAAAACGGCGAATACAAACTCATCGCGCCGGAAGAAGTGGAACGCATCGCCAAAAAGGCGGAAGCGCTGAATCGCTCAGCGAATTAGCAATTAGCAATTTGCAATTATCAATTACGCAAGCGTAATAAAAAGTCGTCCGTTTGCGTTGGAAGATTCTGAATCATCTGAGAGAGTGTCAGCTGCGGTTTTCTATTGGGTTGCGGATTATATGCAGTTGCGAGAGAAGATTTGTGTTGTTCTTTGATTTAATTGCTAATTGCTAATTGACAATTGCTAATTATCCCGTATAGCCGGAGCAACCGGACTTTTCGGAAAAACCAGCGTCAGCGGAAGAAAAAAAGATAAATTGCGATTAGACTCAAAATCTTCCGAATATTATTTCTGTTGTTAGTTAGCTTTGAAATAACGCAGCGAGGATGATTGTGAGTCAATTTAATATTTTTTCAGAATTGGATCATTGCGTTGAAACAGACGCTCGCCCCTGTTTGCCGTCGATTGATTCGATGGGGTCGTTACCGGCGTTATTGAGAAGTTATGAGAAAATACTTGGCTGGACGTTTCGATTTGTTCCTCACGCTTCCGAATCCGGAAATCGTTTAGAGAACAATCAGGAAACAGGAAAAAAAGCGGCGTCTTCGGAGAAGCGAAATTCTGACGCCCAATCCTTGCCAGAGTTAAAAAATGACATTGCCAGCGTCCCGGTTGAGATTCATCTTTCCAGCGGCAAATCGCACGAAATCGGCGTTATTGAATACCGCTGTGCCGGCAGCGCGTGGAGTTCTTTAGGGGCGTTAGCCCGCCAGGCGGCGTCTGCAATTGCGGATATGCTCGGCGAATCTCTTTCCACGCGTTACCAGCTTTGGCGCAGAGAATCAGAACTGGCGTCGAGAGGCGCGTTGTCTGCCAGTTTACAAAAATCGGAAGACCGCCAATTGGCGTTTGTGTTACAAGACATTCTTCACAGCGCGTGTGACGCATTAGGCTGCGTTGCCGCGTCAATGAACCTTCTGGACGACAAAACGTCCGTTTTGAAAATGCGTTCCTGCTGGGGTTTGCCGACAGAACGTCTTTTAGACCCGGCGCGGTCGCTGAAAAAGTCTGCGGCGGATTTGGAAGCGATGCTCAAGCGAACCGTCGTCATGGAAAACGAATCCGAGATGCGTCAATGGAACTCGCCGGAAGATTTTTCGGCGGCGTTGTGCGTCCCGATAATTTCACAGTCCAATATTTTAGGAACGCTCTGGTTTTATTCTCAAAACGCGCGCCGATTTTCAAATCGACAGATTCGTTTGGCGGAACTGGTTGCCGGCAGATTGGCGGCGGAACTCGAACGAGACGCCCTGATGGAAGCGTATATTGATCAGGAATCGTTCAGAAAAGAGATTGAGACAGCCTCGTTAATTCAAAAGAATCAACTGCCCATTTCCGCGCCCTGGATTGAAAAATGGGACATGGCGGGCAAGGTCAGGCAAAAGCGCGACTTCGGCGGGAATTTTTACGACTGGTTTACGCTGCCAGACGGTGAAATCGTCTGCGCGCTGGCGGACTGCCAGGATCAGGGAACAACGGCGGCTCTGACCGCGGCGATGGTGAAATCGTCCCTTCGCTCTCACGCCCAGTACCAAAACAACGTCAACGACCTCATGGCGCAGGTCGACAGAACGATTTGGGCAAGCTCCGCCGCAGACCAGTACGTCAATCTGTTTTGCGCCATTCTCGATTCAAAGTCAGACGGGGTGCATATTTCAACGTCTGGCAAAATCAATGTTTATCGAGTAAGTCAATCGGACGCTCAGCAGATTTCGCAGCACACGCCCATGCTGGGTCATGCGCCTGAAACGGAGTTTGCAACCAATAGCGTCGAATTGAATAACGACGAAGCGCT
>JAZUMX010000754.1:0-4929 GCA_045603865.1 Thermoguttaceae bacterium | reverse complement strand
TATTGTTTCCGTTAAGAACCAGCGTGCCGGCGCCGGTTTTCAGCAAGTCTGCGTCGCCGGAAATTGTTGCGTAGATTGTTAATGTCTTACCGTCGGCAATCTGGTATTCGCCCTGTGTGAAAGAGCCATCGCCGTTTTTGGTCATGACGATAGATTTGGGATTATCAGCTGTACCAAACTCAGCGGTATTAAGATTGCCTTCAGGGAACTTAACGCCGATTTTGGGATTTTTATTCATTTCCCAGGAACTGGCTGACAAGTCAGTCTGGCTATTGGCGTAATACCACGGATCAGGCGGAGTGGGAGGATCGGGTTCATCCTTAGTCGGTTGAAGATAAACAACGCCATTTGATTCGACAAGTTTCCAGTTGTTCGTCTGCTGACCATCGGCGTAAATTTTGATACTGTCTGAAAAATCCAAACTTTCAGAGGCTTCGATCAAACTGTAACCTTCAGTTGGAGCGTTATCACGCCATAAGCTTTCATCGTTATTATTAAAGGTCAAGTTGATAGTACCGTTGGTGAAAATGCCATTGTTGACTTTTAACCAGTCCATTGCGATATCTTCAATTGAAACGGAAGGATCATACCCGAAAACGTCGAATTCAATGTAACCGCTTGTGAGCGTGAAATCTGAAAGATAAATGGCGTGGTCGGCTTCATTAGAAGCGCCAATAACAAAAGAACCTCCGTTAACAGTCAAGCTGGAAATACTCGGAGAAGACGCGCCGCACTTAAAGACGGCTTCATTAATAACTGAAACGGCTCCGTTCAAGTTGCTTTGGTTGTCTGGCAAAGTCAGCGTACCTGCGCTGATGGTTGTTGAGCCGGTATATGTATTGTTTCCAGAGAGAATCAGTTCGCCGTTTCCGGTTTTGGTAACGTTGCCCGAACCGCTCATTTGACCGCCGTATGTCGCGGGAGTTGTACCGGTGATGTTAAACGTAACGTTGCCAACGCCATCACTTCCGGTAACGATGTTTTCGCCCGGAATGGAGGTGTTTGTATAGGTAACGTCTGCAAACGCAGCGGACGACGCAAACAGGAAGGAAGCCAAAATGGCAAGGGAAAGGAAAACAGTCGTGCGGGTTGTTTTCATGGTTTATGTCCTTATTTATTATAAGGCGATAAATGGTTTAAGTATTTATAAAAACCCTGAAATTGCCATAAAATGGCAATCTACAGAATTTCGTTTTATATCCTATTAGTTAAAATTATAATCTAACATTTTGAAAACATCAAGCAATTTTGAAAAAATTTTTGGAAAATCTTTAATTTTTTTCTAAATTTTTCCCGGATTTTTGAAAATGTTTCTTGCTAAATATCCTGTTTTATCTATTTTTACATTCAGAAAGGAAATTTATCTATTTGAAATAATCGTTAAACTGGCTCGACTTCTGAGCTTACCTCTTCAGCGTTAGCGTCTGATTTCCTCTTGAAAAGTGACATGAAGTCGATAACGAGGCTCATCAGTAACGGGACAACGGTGAGCGTGAATATTGACGAAATCGCCAACCCGCCGAGGACGACGGCGCCCAAGCCGCAGTAGAGTTCTGACCCGGAGCCGGGCGACAAAACCAGCGGCAGCATGCCGAAAACGCTTGTGCAGCTTGTCATGAAAATGGGGCGGATACGCGTTCTGACGGATTCCGCAATGGCTTGTCGCGGCGGCATTTTTTCGATGACGTCGGATTCGCTTTCGCCCCGCCCTCTCATAAAGTTGAGGGCTTGATGGACAATCAAAATCGCGTTGTTGACGACGACGCCGATGAGAATAACGAACCCCAGCATGGAGAGCGTGTCCATTTGCTGCGTCGGAATGCGCCAGTGCATCCACGCCAAGCCCATGAATCCGCCTGCCAGAGCCAGCGGGACGCTGAAGAGAATGACAAACGGGTAAACCCAGTTCTCAAACAGAGCCGCCATGAGCAGATACGTAATTAATAAGGACAGAGCAAAGCGTCCGGTTAAAATCGAGAAGAACGATTCCCAGTTGAATCCCGTCCATTTGCCGACCATGGCTTCCCGGGTCTGGGCGAGCTTGTCAGCGCTTCCCGACGGGCGAATGATCACGTCCGGCGCGATACCGCCTTCGGTTCGGCACTGCTTGACAATCTGGTCGATGTCCGCCAGAGCCTGTTCCAGCGCGACTTCCTGCGGCGGGAAGACGCGAAGGGTTACGTTTCTTTCCTGCGCCAGACGGCGAATTTGCTGTGACGCCTCAGCGGGAACGAAGTCTGTAATTTGGGAGAACGGCAAGACCTTGCCCTGCCCGTCGGAGTCCTTGATATAAATAGGAATCGCGCCGATAGAGTCCGGGTCAAGCGGCAGGTCGGGGTCGCGAATGAGGGTAACGTCGATGTTGTCGCCTTCGTTGTCGAAGTCGCCGCACATGAGTCCTTCAACCATCGCTCGCCCGATGTTGGCAAGCGTTTGAGAGGAAATCCCCAGTTCCTTGGCGCGAATCTGGTTGATTTTCAATTGCAGTTCCGGACCGCTCAAAACGTAGTTGTTGGGCATCGTTCTGACGCCAGCTTTGGTGTACTTCTCTTCAAGCTTTTTCTGAAGGTTGGCGGCGGAATAGCGCAGACGGTCCATGTTCGGTCCGATGACTTCAATGCTTATCTGGTTGGATCCCATGCCTCTGCCGAAGACAGGCCGCTGCATGGCGGAGCCGAACGCGGCGGGAATGTCGTTCATGGCGTCGTTGAGCAGCGGAATGAGGTCGGCGGGATGATCCTGGTCTTTGCTGGTCATCATCAAAAAGGAGTTGGTGGGCGACACAACCATAAAGAAGTCTTTCACGGGCGGAACGCGTTTGATTTGCTCTCCGGTTTTGAAGTCGTAGATGGGCTTCTCTTTGAGGATTTTGTCGGTTTGATCGTAGTCTTCCGCTTCCCAAAACGGACGAATCTTTTCCATGATGGATCGACCGATAATGTAGTTTTGTGACAGCGAGTACCCCGGCGGGGTGTTCATCATGCCGTTGACCATGTTTTTGTTGCCCTGCGGGAGGTAGCTGGCTGGCGGCATGAGCGACAGCGACGCCCAAAGCGACGCCAGCGTCAGCCCAGCAACGAGCACGATTCGCGTCCACGCGCTTGCCAGCGACCGTTCCATCAGGGCGTACGTCAGCGACGAGAATTTATTCGTCAGCCAGGCGCCCAAGGGGGCAAGTCCAAAGAGGGATTTCGCCGCCTTGACGACTGGGTTTGTCTTTTCGGACGTCGATTTGAGAATCACAGCGCAGCATGGCGGAATGACGAAAATCGAGACGAACAGCGACAGAATAATCGCCCCGGAAATCGCGATGGCAATGTCGGCAAAGATCATGCCGCTTTCTTCCTGAATGGTTAAAACGGGCGCGAAGACGGCAACGGTCGTCAGCGTTGAGGACAGAATCGCCCCCCAGACTTCCGTCGTGCCGTCGTAAGCCGCCTGACGCGGCGTCTTGCCCATGTGAAGGTGCCGGTCGATGTTTTCCAGAACGACAATCGAGTTGTCAATAACCATTCCAATGGCAAACGTCAACCCCGCCAGCGAAATGACGTTGATCGTCTTGCCCGTCATTTGGATAACGATAAACGTCCCGAAAATGGAGATGGGAATCGCGAGGGAAATAATCAGCGTCGGGCGAACGGAGCGCAGGAAGAACAGCAGAACCAGCATCGCGAGAATGCCGCCGGTGAACATGTTGTCTCGAACCAGGGCGATCGCCTGCTCAATATACGTGCCGTCGTCGTAGAACATGGACGCCCGAATTTTATAGCGGTCGTTTTTGTACATTCGCATCAATCCGCCTTCGGCTTGAAGCTCGTCCATGCGCTTTTTGACGGCGCGGGTTACTTCCAGAACGTTGGCGTCGGACTCTCGGAGAACCTGCAAGCCCATGCACGGCTGACCCCGGAACTGGGAAAACGCCGTTCGCTTTTTAACCGTCAGATAGACTTCCGCGACGTCCTGAACCCGAATGGGAATCCCGTCTTCGTACTTGATAACCGTTTGACGAATCGGCTCCAGGTCGTTGAATCGCCCCAAAACGCGCATTCGGACGTCGAGACGCCCGCTGCTGACGTCGCCGGCGGACTCGTTGACGTTGTCCGACCGCAGCGCCGCTTGCATCTGGTCAATCGTAATGCCCGCCCGAGCCAGCGTTTCCGGGTTAAATCGAATCTGGACTTCCTGCTCACGCCCGCCGTGAATGGTTACTTCCGAAACGCCTTTGATGTTCTCCAGCGCCGGCTTAATATAGCGGTCAGCGTAGTTGTAGAACTCCGAGATGTCAAAGTGCGGGTCGTTGGCGGTCGTGTACATTTCAAACATGACGACCGGCTCGTCGGTCTCTGCGCTGGAAAGACGAATAACCGGCTTGTCGACGTCTTCCGGGTACGACGGGACCTCGTTCAAACGGTTTGACGCCTCCTGAACGGCTCGCGACATGTCGAATCCGACGTTGAATTCCAGCGTGATCTGCGCCATGCCCAGCGACGCCACCGACCGCATTTCGTACAGGCCCTGCAGCGTCTTGAGCCGCTTTTCCTGCTCCATAATAATAGAGAGTTCCACTTCTTCCGGAGATCGCCCCACCCATCGGGTTGTAACAGTTACCATTGGACGGTCAACGTTGGGCATAAGCTGAATTGGAACCAGCGTGAGGCAAATCGTCCCGAAAAGCACGACTAAAATCACGCCGACGCAGACTTTAACCGGGTTGTCTATAGCAAATTTTATTATATTCATAGGAAACTCAATTGAGAGTTGATATTCAATACGCCGCTGACGAAACAGGACGCGTTCCAGAAAAACGACTTCTTTTTATATACTCATAATATACACCGAAATATTTATCAAATCTAGCGCTCTCGAGATTATTTTATAATTTTTTACAGGAAATTGAATAAAACCAAGTTGTTAAAATAGGATGAGAAG
>JAZUMX010000753.1:0-10307 GCA_045603865.1 Thermoguttaceae bacterium | reverse complement strand
AAAGCTCTATTTTTACACTTTTTTTGAAAATTCTTGATAATATATTGTAGCAAAATCCCTTTTTATGTTATAATATGATATAAAGTGTAATTTTGTTTTTAATGACGTATTCAACGTCAGCTGTAATAGCATTTTACAAATATTATCATGAAAACCACTCGAGATATTTTGGCAAACCGAGCGTTTTGGAGCTTGGCGATTGCAATCGCAGCGTTTGGATTTTTCGCGTCGACCGCTCATGCGGATCCGGTTTTGTATGGATACTGGACGTTTGATTCCGACACGACTGAAAGCGGGATTATTAAAGAATCCTCCGGCTATCAGGCGGAAGGCGTTCACGACGGAACGCTGGTTGGTTCCGGGATTACATTCCAGCCTGTTGCTGGAGAATCCGGCAACCATCTGACTTCCGGAAACTACATCTCCTTTACCTCTGATTCCTACGCGTATATCAATAATTCGAGAGAATCTGACAGCAATTACAAAAACACCTTTGATCCGGCGGGAAAAACGTTTTCAATTTCCGCCTGGGTGAAGGGTATGCCAGACGGCAACTGGGAACCGTACATTGCCAAAAACGGCGAAGGCGGATACGGCTGGCAGCTTCGACGACGCGAAACCGGCAACACACCAACGTTTACGTATCGAATTTCCGGCGGCGACGACGACCCTGCTGTGAACATTCCTGGCGTTAACGCTGCGTTAGACGACGGCAACTGGCACAACCTCATTGCCGTTTACGGCGGAACGTATCGCGAACTGTACATGGACGGTCAGCTTGTTACTCGAATTGTCGATACTGCCACCTCGGCAGGCGGACAGGGCGAACCCGTGGTCTTTAGCGGTCGATATACAGGCGGTAACTACACCGGTTTTGCCAACATCTCCATGGACGACGTCGCGTTTTATTCCGGTACGCTGCGTAACAATCAGATTTCGTATCTTAATGGCGGCGGAGATCCAACCAAGCTGGTAGCGGCGGAAGCAAACACCATCAATATCAGCATGGCAACCGGCGGCAACTGCGACAAAAATACAATCGTTAAGCGCTCTGGTAAAACCACCCATACGTGGCTCGACGGCGAAACGACTTTCTACGGTTCTGCCGGATATTTGACAACCAACCTGCCTGTTGGGTCTGCCGGGCTTAACGGCTCGTTTACCGCCTCTGTCTGGATTAACATGGACGACATTTCCGGCGACCAGGCAATCTTCGGCAACACAACGTGGAGTACAAACAACCAGTCGCTGCATCTTTTAGTGAATAACGGCAACCCAATTATGGGATTCTATAACAACGATTTGAAAGCGTCAGACACTCCCTTGGCGCCTAATCAGTGGTATTATCTGACATTCCAATACGACGCTGACTCTAAAACTCAGAGAATCTTCCTCAATGGAGAGAAAGTTGCAGAGCGTACAGGCGCGAGCGCCTTTGCCGGCGGCAAGACGTTGGAAATCGGCAGAATGAAAGAAACCGGCAACTCCTATTTCAGAGGGAGAATGAAGGACATTGCCATTACAGACGCAGCGTTGTCAGCCTCGGAAATTCAATCCATGATGAACGCCGACCGCGGTTCGATTCGCGTTGAAGATTTTTCAATGGGCAGAAATACCGAAGAATGGTATGCTGGCGGCGGGTCAACGGTTGGCGTTCTTTATGAATATCAGGGTAAAAACTGCTTACATACCTATTATGGCTCCAGCCAGGACGGAACAGCGTCTAATCTTTACGGTCAAGGAAACAATGATGGTATGACTACAGTTCTCTGGGGACCGCAATTTACGGTTGCAGACGATATTCCAGACGACGCAGCAATTACGTTTTCTGTCGCTGGATGCGCGAATGCGCTCAATCCCGACAGCCGATCTGCCGGCAACGCGGGCGTATCTTTGTGGGATTTGACAACTGGCGACTATGTTCGAGACAGCAGTGGAAACGTTCTTTCTGCAAACGGAAGCGGCGCTGCAGCCTGGTTAGACGGGTCGTTCTCTCTCAAAGGGCTGGAAGGACACAACCTGATGATTATCGCAGCAGACCGTTCCACCAGCGGCTGGGGTTGGATTGCTCTTACCGACTTAACCGCAGACTTAACCCAAGTCAGTCCGATCGCCAATGCGGCGCAGCATCATCTTGTTCTTAACGACTTCAACTTCGACAAAGCCGGCGATTTCAACGGCTTGTATGAAATTGACAGCGAAGGAAATAAACTCGATACAATTTCCAATTTTCAAAACGGATATTTAGGTCCTAGTTCGAGAATTAATTTCTACGTTGATGAATCCGGTTTAGCGGAAGGAAAAGGGTTCCTCAGTTCTTCGAATTCCAGTAATAGCGAGACGCCTTCTGGTCGTTTGCGTTCGGACGCATTCCTTGTTCAAGGCGACATTTTAGAATTTCTCATCTCAGGCGGCAGCGCGGATTTGCATTTCGATTTAATTGACGCTGATTCTGGGGAAGTTTACTTCACCACAACTGGCGAGAACGTCAACGCATTCCGCTATGATTTTTGGAACTTGAAAGGCATTCAAAACAAGTCTGTTTATATTCAGGTAACAGACGCAAAAACCGCTAGTTGGGCGCACATGGAACTTGACCAGATTCGTCAAATCAAATTCGCCCCGACCGAAGCCGACGTCGCCGCCAGCGAAAAGACGCTTAAATCGGCAAGTCTGGAATACAATAACAGTCTGCCGGGCTTGAACATGGAAACGTACTCGCTTGAAGGAACAGGCATCGATTCCCTGGATGCGTTAGCCAATTATATTACTGGCGGTGCAGAACCGGACAATCAGTTATATCGATTCCGTTTAAGCAACTTTAAAGCCTCCGACGAGGGCGTTGGCGTTGACGTCTTCTCAACGTTAAACGTCGATTCTGCCGGACAGTACACGCTGGCGGTTGCCAACGACGAGCCGTACAGAATCACGCTCAACGGCAATCCAGTCTTTGAATCCGAAGGAACAGACGGACTGGAATTCATTCCGCTGACGTTTAGTGAAACAGGTCAGTACGCTCTGGAAATGCTCTATCTGGACGAATCCGGCGAAGGCGTTTCCCTTTATATTGCAGAAGGCGCGTTCGACTCCTGGGACAGCGCTTTCGGTTTGTTGAGCGGCTTTGGAGGCGATTACATCAATACGTTTGCCAGCTACTTTGTTGGAAGCGACGAAGTACCAGAACCTTCAACGTGGGCGCTGCTCATTCTCGGCGCGGCGGGAATGTTATACTTCCGCAAACGAAAGTAAGCGACATTTACGCTTAAGATTTTTATGGAGTGCGACGGCTTGCCGTCGCATTTCCATAATATACGTTGAGAGATTCCAAAAAAGCGTTTCACGCCAATAACGCTTTTTCTCTCTTATGTTAGACGTTTATTTCCATCAGATTAAAGCCCCCTCCCTCTTACGCTTATAATTTATCTATCTTAACAGCATTTACATTTACGCTAGATAAATATACCTTTATTCTCTTAAATTTTTCGAAAATTTTTTCTTTGCTCTGCGAAAATTTCTGTTTTTATGATATAATGTATAAATGATAACTGTGTACATATAGATACATATTATCATAAAGACAGTGTATTAATTTAACCTTAAATTATTCATTATATTATCGGTTTATACGAATCAAAATGAAACTTACGCACACAATCAATGGAGTTACATTGTCCTGCATTTTTGCAGCTGCAATCATGACGTTTGGAATCTCCGCGTCGACGGCGCAGGCGGATCCTGTTTTGCAAGGGTATTGGACGTTCGACTCCGACACGGTCGACAGCGGAATTATCGTGGAATCCTCCGGCTATCAGGCGGCGGGAACTCACGACGGTTTGATTAAGGGAACCGGGGTTACATATAAAGCTGTTTCAGGGGAAGCGGGAAACCATCTTTCTTCCGGGAATTACATTACCTTTTCTGGCAATACGTATGCTGTTATTCAAAACTCTTCCACAAAAGCAGCTTTGGATAGCCCGTCTTACCTGACCAGTTACGACTTTCATGGCGGCGCCTTTACGATTTCCGCCTGGGTTAAGGGGTTGCCTGACGGCAACTGGGAACCGTACATTTCCAAATACGGCGAGAACAGCTACGGATACCAGCTTCGACGCCAGAGTTCAAACACATACCCGACTTTTACGTATCGTCGATCAGACGGCGATGACGACCCAGCCCCCAATATTGCCGGAGCTTATACGAATTTAAATGACAGCCAATGGCATCATCTCGTTGGCGTCTTTGGAGGAACGTACCGCGAATTGTACATGGACGGTCAGCTTATAACGCGCATTACAGATTCAGCCACTTCAGCCGGCGGCGAAGGCGAACCGTTGGTTTTCAGCGGTCGTTATAACGCTAAAAGCGGAGCGTACGAGTCGTTTGCCAACATCTCTCTGGACGACGTTGCGATTTACTCCGGCGCGTTGCGGAACAATCAAATCACGTACCTCAACAACGGCGGCGATCCAACCAACCTCGTAGCTGCGCAGAGAAGTACGATTAATCTCAGCATGACGTCTGGAAAAGGCGACAAGTCTACACAGCTCAGCTTTTCCGGCAAAACGTCTCATTCCTGGCTTGACGGCGAGGCGATTTTTGATGGAGGAACAGGATATTTGAAAACCAATCTTCCCGTCGGCGCAGCTGGATTTAACGGCTCGTTCACAGCGTCCGCCTGGGTTTACATGAATACAGTTAGCGGCGATCAGGCGATCTTCGGCAACTCAACGCAGGCAAACAGCACAGGCTTGCATTTGATGGTCAGAAGCGGTCAGCCGCACTTGGGATTCTATGGCGACGATCTGCGCGCCAGCCAAACTCTGGAAGCAAACCAGTGGTATTATCTCACATTCCAATACGACGCGGCTAGCAAGACACAGAAGATTTTCCTTAACGGAGAACAAATCGCAACGAGAACCGCCAACGCTGGTTTTTCAGGAACAAAAAACCTGGACATCGGCAAAACGTTTGACGGTTCCCCGTCTTACTTCAACGGCAAAATGAAGGGGATTTCCATCACAGACGGCGTCTTGACCCAGTCGGAAATTCAGGCGCAAATGAACGCTGACCGCGGAACGAAGCGCACGGAAGATTTCTCAATGGGCAAAAATACGGACGAATGGTATTCCGGCGCCGGCTCGACTATCGGCGTTGCCTGCTCGTACCAAAATAAATACTGCCTGCACAGCTATTATAATATCAGTGACGGCACAACGTCTACAGTTTCCGGTCAATCAGCTTCAGATGACAACACAACAGCGATCTGGGGACCCCAATTCACCGTTGCAGACGACATTCCTGACGACGCTGCAATTACGTTCTCTGTCGCTGGCTTCAAAACGGCGTTGAATTTCAATAACAGCCGCAGCGCTGGCGGCGCCGGCGTGGCTCTGTGGGACTTGACGACAGGCGATTTCGTTCGCGACGACAGCGGAAACGTCATTTCCCGGACAGGAAACAGTACCGCGACCTGGTTTGACGCCTCGCTTCCGCTCAAGGGGTTGGAAGGACACAACGTTATGATCGTTGCCATGGACAGACAGACTGGCAGTTACGGCTGGATTGCTCTCACCGATTTAACAGCCGATATATCGCAAGTTAGCTATATCGCCGACGCGGCTCAGCATCATCTTGTTCTCAACAACTTCAACTTCGACACAGCTGGCGACTTCAGCGGATTTTATGAAATTGACGGCGAAGGAAACCGGCTTGAGTCTGTTACGCACTTTACCAACGGCTCGAGAAACGGAAGCGCAGCGACCAACTGGTTTGTTGACGAATCCGGGACGATTTCCGCTGGAACAAAGGGATTCCTCAGTTCCGGCACCGCCGCCTACGGGGAAGAGCAAACCACAGGCGTTCTTCGTTCTGACCCGTTCCTCGTTCAGGGCGACATCATGGAATTCCTCATCGCCGGCGGAAACAACAGCAGCAACAAGCACATCGATTTAATCGACGCTGACACGGAACAAGTCTACTTTTCAGCAACCGGCAACAATATCAACAATTTCCAATACGATTTCTGGAACTTAAAGGACATTCAGGGCAAGTCCGTTTACCTCAAAATCGTTGACGCCGACGGCGGTACGAGCTGGAGTCACATGGAACTCGACCAGATTCGTCAAGTTAAATTCGCCCCGACGGATGCTGAGGTCGAAGCGGCTCAAAATGTTTTGAAATCTTCCGATTCAGACTTCGATAAAAATCTGCCCGGCATGAATATGGAAGTGTATAATCTTGACGGAACAGGCATTAACTCGCTGACCGCTTTTGCCAACTATATCACAGGCGCAGAAGCTGATAATAGTATGTATCGATTCTATCTAAACGATTTCAACGCTTCAGACGAAAGCGTCGGCGTTGACGTTTTTTCAACGTTAAACGTAGAATCTTCCGGGCAGTACACGCTGGCGGTTGCCAACGACGAAGCGTTCAGACTTATGCTCAACGGCGAAACGATCTTTGAATCGGAGGGTTCAGACGGTTTTCAGTTCATTCCGCTGACGTTAAGCGAAGTTGGTCAGTATTCTTTGGAAATGCTTTATCTGGACGAGTCCGGTACAGGCGTTTCCCTTTACGCTGCAGAAGGCGCGTTTGACAGCTGGGACAGTTCATTCGCATTGCTCAACGGTTTTGGCAATAGCTACCTGAACTCCTATGCCGATTACTTTGTTGGCAGCAACGAAGTTCCGGAACCGTCCACGTGGGCGCTGCTCATTCTCGGCGCTGCGGGGCTGCTGTTCTGGAAAAAAAGATGTATTAAGAAATAGTCGTTAGCCAGCTGTCAAGAGAAACGAATAGCTGCTTAATTAAATATTATAAAATAAAAAAACCTCTTGCGAAAACTCGTAAGAGGTTTTTTTAGTGGAGGATAGCGGGTTCGAACCGCTGACCTACTGGCTGCCAGCCAGTCGCTCTCCCAACTGAGCTAATCCCCCAAGGTTGGAATGTCTTTGACGTCTTGTTCAATCAAAGTGTTTATAGTATACGCAAAACAAATAAAATGTCAAGGGCGGGCAGGCTGATTTTTTAAATTTTTTCTCTTTTCTTGGGAAAATGTCTCCTCATTTGACATTTCCGGTCTTTTCAGAATAGGGAAAATAGAGTAGCATAGGGAAGTTAGGAATTAGGAGTGAGGAGTGAGGAGCTGGCGCAAGCGCCACACAAAATCCTCTCGCAACTCGTAACTCGCAACTATACATATAATACTACCATGAGAACTATATTATCAACAATACTGTGCATCGTTTTCCTGTTGAACGTTTCTTCGGCGCAAGTCGCATCGTCTCCGGGAATTGAGCCAGGCTCCGGGAACCCGGTTCAAGGCTCCAGCGCCCCAACGTCGTTTCGTATTAATAATAAGGTCTATCTTGAAAAAGATAAAACGCCGGCGTCGTCCACCGTTACCATGTTTTACAAGGGGCGAGTTTACGATTTTCTGACCAATCCGGACGAAACGATTATTTACGACCCGGAAATGCAGCGTTTCCTGATTATCAGCTCTGCTACGCAAACCCAATGCTCTATCACGGTAACCGAGATGGCAGAGTTTGAACGAATGATGAAAGAAGCGCTCCCGAAAATCAAGGACGAGTTTATCAGAACCTGTCTCGACCCGCAATTTGAGATCAAGCAGGATCCGGAAACCAACGAATGGATTTACGATTCTCCCAAATTGACGTATCGCGTTAAAACCGTTCCAGAACAATACGCGGGTCAGGCGAAAGCCTACGCAGATTTCGCCAACCGATACGCGATTCTCAACGTGATTCTTTCCCCGCAAAGCATGCCGCCTCTGGCAAGAATAATCGTCAATAACGATTTGGCGCAAAAAAAGCTTCTGCCGGAAGAAATTCATATTACGCTTCAGCCCAAATACAAGCCGCTGTCAATATCAAAGGGGAAGGAAACGTTCCGTACAACGCATACGATTGTTAAAGGGCTTGGAAACGCCGATATGAACCAGATTCGTCAGGCGGGAGAACGCTACGGTCGATACAAACAGGTCTCTTTCGACCAGTACCAGAAAAAACTCAAAGAAAAGCTGGGAGAAAAATAGCATAACGCCCCGTCCAGATGAGAATACCGTCGGCTCGCGGTTCTGCCGTTGGATTCAACATGACGCCAATGATCGACATTGTGTTTCAGTTGATTATCTTTTTCCTCGTTTCCAGCCATCTGGCGCAGTCGCAGATGCAGTACGTCTTCGATTTGCCGGAAGCGAAAACCGGTCAGGAACAGCTCGAAACAACGAAGACGACTAAAATCGTTATCAACCTTCTTCCCCCGGAAGACGGAGGAACAGAATATACAATTCTTTTAGCGGGAGAACCGGTCGACATCCCAACGCTCAAAAAGAAGCTGACCTACGAACGTAAAAAGTCGCGTCAGCTGGAAATTCATATCAGAGCGTCGCAAAAGACGCCCTATAAAGTTGTCGAACCGATTCTGACCGCCTGCGCTCAAAGCGGCGTCTGGGACGTCCGTTTTGCCGTTTACGAGAAGTAACGCTCTGTATATTTATACTCTGCGTTACAAAAGCGGTAGTTTTTCCTCTAATTTGTTCTGAGAATCAATAAACTTGACCTCGTTTCTATAATTTATCATGCTTACGCGGCGATAAGCGATGTTGACGGTCAACGCGTTTATCGAACGGCAATCAGATTTTGTACGCCGCCGCGAGTTATACCAGATCGATTGACTCCCAAATGATATGTAAACATTTTAAGTTCATGTTACATTGTCTCTCGATGAGTATAATTATTTTAGTCCTCTTTTTTTACAGAAAGGTTGCTATGACTATCAATTGGAAACAAGGTCTGTTTGCTGCAGCATTATTGCTGTCAGTCTCAATGTTGTTCGTTGGGTGCAGCAAGAGCAAAACCGACAAGGCAGTTGCTGACAAATCGACAGGAGAAATTATTGGCGAAGAAATCGATGTAATCGAAGTTGTTCCGGCGCAAACGCCGAATGCAAAATCCAACGGTGCGGGAGAGCAGAAAGCTCCGGCAGCTCCGGTTCAGTCTGCCAACAGCGCTCCGGCAATGACGCCGCCAACTACAACGCCGACGGAAAACGCTCCGGCGCCGACGCCAGATCAGACCCCGGAATCTGCGACTGCCCCGAGCAGTACAACAAGCTCTGTTACTGTTTCAACAACGTGCAGCGAATCAATGTCAGAATTTGATTACGCAGACAGCATGGAATCAGACCCAGTTATGGAATCAGAATCCACCTGCTGTTACATCAGAAGGGCGATTTGTTCTTCGCCTTGCATTCCCTGTGCAGAAGCCTGTCAGCCGGCGTGTCAAGCAGCTCCTGCTTGTGCGCCCGACCCCGTTTGCGCTCCTGAACCGACTTGTGCGCCCGCTCCGGCTTGCGCGCCTGTTTGCGAGCCGCAATGCGCGCCCTGCAGACCGCAGCTCATGAGAGTTGCCTGCCGCCCCTGCCGCACTTGCTGTCGAACGGAACTCCGCTGTCAGAGAACCTGTTCTGCCTGCAGCTCAGCGTGTGAACCTGCCTGCGCCCCTGCTTGCGCCTGTTCGAGCGCAAATGCCATGCGTTCTGACAATTGGTCAAACGAACAGGACGCGACGAAAGATTCTGTCCGGAATTCAACGCTGCCAGAACTTGGTCACAGTTACAACAAGACGACTGAACTGACCGATTCAAAAACGAACGTTCCCGCTCAAAAGGTCAAACCGTCAACAGCTGTCGGTTCCGATTCGAATAATCCGGAAGCGTCTTCAATCGTTTTGCCGGAAGCAAAATAGAAAATCAGATTATTCGTTTATAAAAAAACAGGACGAATCGTAAGGATGCGTCCTGTTCTTTTTGTGAAAATCAATTTAATTTAATATGTGAATCACTGGGCAGCAACGGCGCTCAAATTCTGCATGATAAACATCTGGTTGCAATTTGAAAGACGATCAAACGGAATTCGCATCATCGTTCCATCGGTTTTTTCCAGACGAACAATGCCGGAGGAAGTCTTTTCGACAAAACGAGCTTCAATGGAATACTTTCCAGTGCTGTCAGTCCAGGTCTGGAAACCGAACAGATCGTCAATGTCATCTTCAGCAGAGGGTTCTTCAGCCTTTTTGTCAGCTGCAGGAGCAGCGTCATCAGCAGCCGGAGCGTCATCAGCAGCCGGAGCATCGTCAGCGTCGTCATTGAACAGGTCAGCGGCGTCGTCATCATCGGCAGCCGGAGCAGCGTCGTCAGCAGCCGGGGCATCGTCAGCATCGCCAAACAGATCGTCATCGTCGTCGGCAGCCGGAGCAGCATCGTCAGCAGCGGGAGCGTCG
>JAZUMX010000752.1:0-1755 GCA_045603865.1 Thermoguttaceae bacterium | reverse complement strand
CCCACGTCCAATCAGGAACCGACCTTGTCGGGCTCTATGGAACAGGAAAACTTCAGCTTTGAAAAGGGCGAGGTTTATCAGTTCTCGTTCTGGGCGAGAGGGAAAGGCGAAGTCAGCTTCCAGGGCAAACCGTTTGACGTCGACGCTGACCAGTGGACGAAATTCGCCGGCGAGTTTACGGTTGACGAAACCAGTGCGAACGCGACGCTGAAAATTGAATTCAAAGCCGAAGACGGAAAGAGCGTTGACTTTGATCAGGCGTCGATCATGCCCAAGTCGTGGGCGGAAAACTACAACGGTTTTCGTCCTGACCTGCTCAAGGCGATTAAAGACCTCAAGCCGGCTGTGATTCGTTGGCCGGGCGGCTGCTACGCGTCCATGTACAGATGGAAGTCCGGCATCGGTCCGCAGGACGATCGCCGCGTCTATCCCAAGGAGATGTGGAACGACATTGACGTCAACTCGTTTGGAATTGACGAATTCGTTCAGATGTGCCGTCTGGTCGGCGCGGAACCGATTATGGTTGTCGACCTGGGAACGAAACAGTGGACAAGCCGCGTTCCCGGCGCTGACGAAGTCGACTGGATGACCGAGGCGGTGGAATGGGTCGAATACTGCAACGGCCCGGCGACCTCAAAATGGGGCGCCGTCCGCGCCAAAAACGGGCATCCGGAACCCTACGGAATCAAGTACTTTGAACTGGACAACGAAGTCCACTGGCAGTCAACGCCGTCGGACGTTTACGTCAAGATGATTAAGGAAGTCGTTCCGAGAATGAAGGCGGTTGACCCGAACATCAAAATTATCGCCTGCGGATCGTGGGCGGGGCCGCGCGATCAATGGGACAGAGCCATTCTCAACGGCGCGGGCAAGTACATTGACTACCTGTCGACTCACCGTTACGACAACCCCAACGGATACATGAGAAATCCGTACGAGAACCAGCGGTTCTTTGAATCGCGCAAGAAAATGATTGCTGAGTGCCCCAATCCGACAATTCGCATGTTCGATTCCGAATGGAACGCTCAATCGACGGACTGGCGCACAGGCTTGCACGCCGGCGGCATTCTCAACTGCTTCGAGAACGTCAGCGACACGCTGGAAATCGCCGCCCCGGCTCTGTTCCTGCGTCACAAGTCCGCAACCGGCTGGGACAACGCCTTCGTCAACTTTGATCAGGCTGGCTGGTTCCCCGCTCCGAACTACGTCGTTATGAAGCTGTGGCGCGACAACTTCATGCCCAATCGCGTTGAATGGACGTCTGAATCTCCCGACCTGTCCGGCGACATGCCGATTATCAACGTTGCCGCGTCTGTTTCCGACACCGGCAGAACGGTTGTCTTCAAAGCGGTCAACAACAAAGAGGAAGACGTTACGCTCAAGCTGACGATTGCGGGTTTCAAGATTGGCTCTGTAACGGCAACCGTCGTTACTCCGGAACTGGCAGAAGGCGAACCCGTCAACGCGAAACTGACCAAACGCAACGATCTGGGCGCTGCGGACAGAATCGCCCCGAAACCCAACGACGCGATGGTTGAAGAATCGACAATCACGGTCGTTCTGCCGGCGCTGTCCGCCAACCTGATTCGGGTGGAGAAGAAGTAGTAGTTAAGGGAGTAGGGAGTAGGGAGATTAAGCTTTTAGCTTTTAGCTTCTAGCTCCTAGCTTCTAGCTTGGTTTTTTAGTTTCAGGCTTTAAATATTAACGCTGAGAACTACAATTGCACAAGCTAATGGCTAGTAGCTAATAGCTAGC
>JAZUMX010000751.1:0-8812 GCA_045603865.1 Thermoguttaceae bacterium | reverse complement strand
AACCGCCGCCGGTTTGCGGAACCAGATACTCGCCCGACGCGCATTTGGGAGCCTCAAGCAAAATGGCGCCGTTAAGCTGCAACGGAATGCGAACCAGAGGCTTTTGGGGAACTGTAAACGACATCTTGAGTTCCATTTCAGCCGCTTCGTCCTTTTGAACGCCCGTTAGCGTCAGACTTTCGCAAATGTAGTCCGGAAGTTCCGCCTGACGCTGATTGTCGTTTATGCTTTGTATCATCGCGTCGAGTTCTTCAGGCGTCCAGTTAAGAGCAGGAATCAGCTCGCCGTTTTTTTCCATCAAATAAAGCGGAGCCAAATCCCGGATCGACTTACGGATATAGGTCGGCGGAACCGGCTCTCGAGGCGGCTCAACTTTGTCGTCTGAAGGCGGTATAAACGTCCCCGATTTCATTCCCCCTGCTCCTGGAGCGGTTAACGGCAAGTCTCCCTCTGCTTGAGAAAATACATTCTCAGCAGTCCACAAAGACAGGATTATCGTCAGAAATAAAAGCGCTGCGTTTTTATGCACGAGTACTTGAACAAACTCATCAGGACATTTCCAATAACTAATTGCCGATTAATATATTAAATAGCAAGCAGTTACTTTAGAAATTATCTTTTGCCTAAACATTAAAATTTAACTACAGGCGTCATATTTATACAAGACGCCTTTATACTTTCTTATTTATCCAGTTTACTAGATTATCCAACTTTTGGGAAGTAGGTCAGACAAGATATTTTATAAATATTTTGTAAAATAGGTAATTTATAACAGATAGCGCGGATTTTACAGCAATTTTTAACAAATTTTCTGTTGTAATTACGCTTATCCAAGACAATGTACGCCCCCAAAACGGCACAGGAAAAGGGGCGATTTTTAATTCGAAAAAAGTAATTTGATACTACGAAAAGCGCCTTGGAAAAGGGAGCGGTTAGCTAAAAGCCTTGAACTTAAAGCTAACAGCCCCCGTTATTGACAATTTGACTAACCGTCTATTCCGCCGAAGGCGAAGCGTTATCCTCAAGCGGTTCCGAAACGTTTACATTCTCGTCAGTCGTATTGCTGTTGCGATTTTTTCGGGAACGGAAGTCGTCAAGCAAGCTCTTGTTGTCGAAAAAGCGTCCCTTTGACCACGCCAGCAAGGCAGGCAGGAAAATCAGGTCGCCGAAGGTGGCGGAGAACAACAGCGTGAGCATCATGATGCCAAAACGCATCGTCGGCGTAAATGTGCTGAACATAAACACGGACAATCCCAAACCGGAAATGAGCGTCGTTTGAGTAATGGCGCTTCCGCAGCGTTCGTAGGCTTGAATAATAGCCTCCTTATACGTCATGCCGGACTCCATGCCGTGACGGAACCACGTCAGGAAATGAACGGTGTCGTCAACGGCAATACCCAAGGCGACGGATGCGGTCATCATCGTGCCGACGTCGCAAAGAACTCCAATCCAGGACATGACTCCGAACACGAGAATAATCGGGAAAATGTTTGGAAGCATGGTGATAAAGCCGCCAACCGTGGAACGGAAAAGGAACATCATCAACAGAGCGATCATGACAAACGACATCAAAACGCTTTCCGTCAGACTGGTAAGCAGGTTATGCTGAGTTTTATAGACCAGCGGCACCGTTCCGGTATAAATAATCTCAACGCCGTCGATAGGAACGTTTTCGTCTGCCGCGTATTTGGTTCCGTCCGGCTTGACGGTCTTGGCTTCATTTTCCTGGAAGACCTTTGACTTCGCCAGCGACGCCATCGGCAGACCTTCTTTGACAAAGTTTTCGACGATCGGGTCAAGATTCTCTTTTAATTCATAGATAAAATCGCCGTAGTCGAGGTCGGTCAAAGCCCAAACGCGAGCAGTAATTCGCCACAAATCGTTCCCTCGTGGAGTTGCCCATTCCGTTGCCAAACGAGTGTATTCGTTTTGCTCGTCGTCTGTCAGGAATTCAAACCGCTTGGCGTCTGAAATGTGCGGAAGCAAGTCTGAAACCTTATCCATGCCGTTGTCATGGAATTTTTTGACGATAGTTTCATTTAACCCCAAATCGGTAATCGGCGTATCCGGATATCGTTTAATAGCGGAGCCGATGTCGATGGTGATAAAATCGCGAAGCTGTGGGCGGTTTGCATCGAGTTTTTGCGAAATAAGCGAATCTGTAGAGTAGGTTCCAATTCGACGTTCTTCCAGATCCGGCGTAACAGTCGCAGCCGACATCGCCCCGCCGACTTTTTCTTTGTCCATCGCGTAAATCGCGTCTGAAAGCTCTTTGACAAGACGAAGCCGCTGAACCGTATTCAACGGACACGTCTGATTGTCAAACTGAACGACAATTTCCATCGGAACCAACGGACCGAGCTGCTTTTCAAGCCACGAGTAGTCTTTGACAATCGTTGTGTCCGGCGTAAAGAATTTCATCAGTTTGACAGACGTCTTTAGGTGACTCAATCCCCAGCCGGTTACCAACATTATGCCAAAGCACAGAACCAAAGTCGCTTTGTAATTATAGACAATCTTCTTTCCAAACCAGCTCCAGAACAGAACCAGCCGCGATGCGTGATCGTCGTCGTGACCGTGAGTTGCATGCAGCTGGGCAAATCGTTTTGAGGGGAAATAGTACAGCAGCGCCGGCAGCGTGAAAAACTGCACCAAAAGCGTCAGCAAGACGCCAATAGCGGAATACCAGCCAAACTTTCGAATCGGCAATACGCCAGAGGTCAACAGTGACAGCAACCCGATAGCGGTTGTCAATTCCGCAAAGAAACACGGTTTGAGAGCGTGTTTAAGCGCTCTGTCCGGAGCCCCAATCAAACCGTCCGGCTCGCGGATGGAGTCGTGATAGTAGTTGACGATATGCACCGCGCCGGACATGCCCAAAACGTAGCACAGCGGCGGCATGGAAAGCAGAATCGCGTCCAAGGTGTCTCCGGAAAAGTAGACAACCGCCAAACACAAACCTGCGCATACCAGCGACATGAACAGAACGATGGTCGTCAGACGGAACGAACGGAAAATCGCCGTTGCAATTAAAACGCCAACCAATAAACACAGCCACGCCAGCTTGATGAGCGTCTTGGTTCCTTCAATGTCAATCGCAACGTTATCGACCGGCGGACCGCCCAGATGGACGAGTTTCGTTATTTGATTGTTATCCAAATCCGTCCCAACGCCGCAGCTTCGGCAGACGTCGTAAACGTTTTCGAGTACAGGACGCATATTCTGACCTTCCGATTCCAGCGCAAGGTTGACCATAATACACGTACTTTTCCCGTCCTGACCAATCAGCGTTCCCTTCAGTCGGTCGATAGCTTCTTCAGGCGTCAAGCCTGGATAGCTGTCCAGCAAAAGCTGAGCCATGTCTTTGCCAGAATACGCCTTGGCAAAATGACGAAGTTTCCAGTCTTCTTTACAAACTCGTCCCTGGGAATCGCGGCGGGGAACGATTGCCTTGACGACTTTGTCAAGGCGGGGATCGTCAATCGTGCAGCCGTCCCAGCTGAAAACGATAAACTGTTCCAGCGGGAAGTTACTCTGAAACCAGCGATGGGTTTGGAGTTCTTCCGTTTCCTGCGGCAGCCATTCTTTGATGTTGTTTCGGGGCGACCTGAGCGACCGAACCGTTCCCGCCCAAATAAGCGGAAACGTAAAGACGGTAATAATTAATATTAAAAGGCTGTATTTTGAAAAAAATGATTTTTGCATGTAAGTTCTCTTGCTCCAGAGCCGTTAGGAGGTTATGGCAGGAATTCGGAAATAGAGAGCAGGCGTTTTAGTTAAAACTAATCGCCAGAACTTGCGACGAATGCCTATTCCCTGTTTCCCAAGTTTTGATTTTCGTTCAGTATAACCATTTTTTGAAATTTTGTCTATAGCGTTTTTTTATCAGAAATATAATAAGAAAATAAACAAAAGAGGACTTCAAATTCAGCCTGCATCAGAAACGATGAAACGGCTACTCTCTTGGAATGGTTCTATAAAACAGGGAGAACGCAATGCGCTCTCCCTGCTCTCAACTTGATTTTTTCACTAACTACTTGTAGTAATCAGTCGTGTCAACATCCTCGCCGTCTTGTCTGTCAAACAGTTTACGGATGAAATCATCGGAAACATCGACTGAGACTCTTGTACAGCTGCCGTCGCACAGGGCAATCGTAAATCTGTTCATGTGATAGGAACGAATTCCATCGGGCGAATAATTTACGCCTTCAATCGCTTCTTCAAACGGAATGTCAGAATCCGGATCCATCCAGCAAACCGGAGAGCGTTCCGTAATCATGCCGGTATTGGATAAGCCATCCGATATATCCTTCAGTTTTATTCCCTCTGAACCTGGAAACGCAGTATTCTCCCCAACAACAACGGCGTACGTCGTTTCATCAGGAGCAAGCTCGACTAATGGATTCTGAAAAATCTTTGGACATTTGTCATGGAACTGTTTGTTCCATTCGCTGTCCCACGGTTCGTCCAAACGAATCTGCTTGTAAAGCTCCTCTTCTTCAATAAATGGCAAAATTGCAACGCGCCAGCTATGCAGACGTTCTCCGTCTTCATTTACCGTAAAGGGGGCAGGAAGCTGATCGTTATGTACTGCTGCATAACTATGCATTGCAATCGCCATCTGTTTAAGATTGTTGACATTCTGAAGGTCGCGAGCGGTTGAACGCACGGATGAAACAGCAGGTAAAAATAATGCAATCAAAAACGGCAGCAAAGGAATTAACCCAAGAAAAACAGAAACCAACGCCCAGATTTTCGCAGCGCCAGCAGCTTTTTGAGCCTTTTGAAAAGAGCCAACAGAAAGCAGCGAATTAACTTGCGACGCATAAACGATTGAAACAATTCCTGTTGGCAAGCAACAAAAAATCGTTGACAAAATCGACCAAACCAACGGGGACGAAACGTTTGGATACGACTGTGAATTCTCAAAACCCTCTTGAGGTTCAAAACCTTGAGACATAATTACCTCTCCTATGAAAATGAAAACAAAACGTACGGCTCACCCGGTAAATCTGAACGCGATTGCCGGATGAACCAACTTACAATATCACTCTTCGTTTAACTCTGGATCGTCCAACTCTATTATTTTTCCATCGTTTCTTTCGAACAGTTTGCGGAGGAAAACGCTGGAAACGTTATCCGGAAGATTGCAAACGCTTCCATCGCACAGAACAAGCATAAAAATGCCGTTATAACAGGAACGAATCCCATTGGGCGAAACGTTGACGCCTTTAATCGCTTCCTCAAGCGGAACGTCCGAATTCGGATCCATCCAGCAGACCGGCGAGCGTTCAACAATCAAGGCGGTATTGCAGCAGCCGTCCATTATAGACGCCATATTCAATTTTTTAGAACCCGGGAACACAGTGTTTTCCCCTACAACAACGGCAAACGTTGTTTCATTGGGAGCAAGCTCCACGTTCGGATTTTTGTAAACTTTAGGGCATTTGTCGTGGAATTGTTTGTTCCAATCGCTGTCCCATGGTTCGTCCAAACGGATCTGATCGTAAAGCTCCTGTTCCTCCAAATAAGGCAGTAATGCAACGCGCCAGCTGTGAAGACGCTTGCCATCTTCATTTACCGTATAAGGCGAAGGAAGATACCTGTGAGCCGCTTCATACATGAGCATTCCTAACGCCAATTGCTTGAAATTGTTGGCGTTCTGCATTCTTCGAGCTGATTCTCGCGCTGACGCTACTGCCGGCAAAAGCAATCCAACGGCAACGCCTGCGGCTCCAATTGCCGTCATGGAGCAATTTTCAGAAACCCAGGAATTCAATTTTTTGTATTTCTCGGAATAGTTATTGGATCGAATTGACAGGACGTTGTCTCGAACTTCCAGAACCCGAGAGTCAAAAATGCTGTCTACATAGTCAAGAGTGATATCTCTCGCAAATGCAGGCGAATCTTCCGGTGCGCTCTTTAAGCAACTCTGACCAACCAGCGGGTTGAGCGCTTTGACGAACTGAGCCAAATCCCGCGCCGACTGTTCGTCTTTGGAAATGACGTGAAGATTAACGAACAGCTTTTCCGGATGAATCTCCAAAACCGCGGTTTTAACGCCGTCTGCAAGCTGCCGATCCGTAAACGCTGGCAGCAGCTTCGCCAGTTCAGGATCGTCGTCTTCCAACTGTTCGCGAAGCAATTGTAAAACAGGCGCATTTATCGCATTGAGTACAGCTTGTACGTTCAGAATCGCCTGAAAACGGCTCAACGCAACGGAGTTTTTATCCGACCGCTGATAACTCCACGAGAGTTCAAACGCCTGGCGGATTTCAGGAACGTCTTGAGCCTCAAATTCTTTCAGACTGTTATTAAAATCGTCTCTGGAAACAGGAAGAGCGCTGTTTTTGATTCCGAAAACAAGGCAATTTTTGTAAATCGACCGGAAATAGAGGGATTCCTGCTCTTTAACAAAGTTGGGAGATAAAAAGCGCATTTCACGTAAAAAGTAGAACAGCTTTTTGGCGTCCGCTTTTTTCTCTTTGTCAAACGGGACGATCAGCTTAACCGAGGCTGCTGTATCGTTGTCAACGATAACAAACAGATCCCGCCCGCCAACGGCTTTAATCTGACGGCACACTCTGTCAATATCTTCCAGAACCATCTCAATGTAATTGACTGTCTGTGTAATATTTTCCAAGTTCGCGTTAAACGTTCCCGGTAAAAGGCGTTTGAGTTCGTCGTAAACCTTAGCGCCAGCTTTCCCAAAAGCGCCGTCCAAATCAGCGGTATCCAAATGAATTACCGCAAACGTCTGCTTGTTGATAAACGGAGCGGCGAGAGAATAAATTCTGTCCGCTTCCTCTTTGACGCTTTGAGTAACAGGGGCGTACAGACCGGCTGAGCGGTCAATAGTTATCTTTGGCAATAGATCGTCCAGCCGTTTGAAAACAGTCTTGGACGACCAGTTTAACGTATTGTATTTAACTACAGGATTAAACAAATGGATCGAATGGTTAAACACGTCTGAAAACACCAGGCGCTTTTCCAGAGAATCCAGCAATCCGTCTTTGCGATTCAAAACCGCCCGTTTCACAACAGGCATTGCCGAATAAAGCTCGTTTGCGGATTGGTCGTCTTCGCTGATAATCTGAAGACGCAGATCGCTCTTTGCAAAGTCGAATTCAATCGCAGCAGCGCGAATTCCTTTGATTATCGTATTGGGAGCCACGCCCTCCGCGGCAAGCGCTCGATCCGCTTTTTCCAAAACTTTTGCCAACTCTCCTTCAGGAAAAAGATAAATCTGAATTTCACCGGTTTTCCATGATGACGCTTTACTGAACCATATTTGGAACGGCTCATTTGAGAGCGCAGAATTCCTGCGTTCCAACTCCGCGAAGAACTGTTTTTGTCTTTCTTCGTCGAGGTCGTCGTTTTTAAGGTTGGGAGCCAGAACAATACAATCCTCGTACGTCTTTACAAAAAACGCTTTTTGCCATTCTGCGCGACCTGATTCAGGAATAAAATCCCCTTTAACGAACTCGACGGCAAGCTTTTGGGCTTGATTGGATTTGGCGGCGTCCGTTGGAATGACGAGAATAATTGACGACGGATTGTCATAATCGCGGCTGTCAATAAAAAGATACGCTTTTGCTGCGCCAACAGATCTGAATTTGTCAATTTGCGACTCAAAGACGTCCAAGCCGCTTTCAAACTGAGCCAGAGCGTCAGTCAACTCGTTGGGTCCGGTTAAGGTTCGGGGCAGGAATTCTTTAACATACCCCTTGATTTTCGCGTACTCTGCCTTGATTTTAAGAGCTTGAAGGTCGACAACGACAACGCCGGCAGGACGCTCAGGCATCCATTTAGCAAAGTCTAAAGCAGTTTTTTCCTCTGCCCGCCCAACAAGGGACAACAACATGACGCACAAAAACGCCAAAGAGACGACAAGACCGTGAACGCGTTTCATAAAGTTCCTCGTTTTTCAGTAAAAGGTTGTAATAGAATTATGAATTACTCATATATAATATAATCGATTTAAAAAGCTTTTACAAGAGGCGTCTTTGAATATTCGGTTATTTTTTGTTCAAACAGAGGGGGCAAAACAGGAATTTTGCTCATTTTAACCGGCGTCGTTCTTCTTTGATTTATAATATTTATTTGAAAAGGAGGGATTTTTCGAAAAATTGGTCTTGCTTAAAATATAAAAATAAGGGACAATGCCCTCCATGAACGATACTGGACAACCTACGCCTGAAGACATCGAAAGACTCCTGGATCAAGCGCAAAACGCTATCAACGCGCTGCAAGATGAAACTGCGCTTGAAACGCTGCCATCGACTGAGAATTCAACTCAGCCGCAGAGCGTTTCATTGTCAAAAATAATTGGAGCTTTTTCTTCTCCGGATTCCGCTATCAATCTCAATGCGATAAGGGATCTTCAGCTCGACGTTCGAGTTATACTTGGAGAAGCGGAAATGACGCTCGAAGACGTTATGCGATTGCGAAAAGGTTCTGTCGTCCAGCTTAACGCGAAATGCGCCGATCCTGTAAGCATCCTCGTCAACGGACAGCTTGTCGCCCGCGGCGAAGCGTTGAATCGAAACGGAAAATTCTGCGTTCGTTTGACCGAAATATTGATTAAATAACCGGTGTCTGTTATCCTGTTCTTACTCCTGACGTTATCCTGTACGCCAGCGCTGGCTCAAACGGCGATTCCTCTTTCTCCTGACGCGTCTGTTCAGCAGAACGAATCGTCTACAGAGAGTTCCGCAGGCGCCGGATCAATTATGCCGACAATTGGAGCGTTCGTTATTGTAACAGGAGCGTCAGTTCTGATTTTATGGTTCTTAAAGAAATCGCAAGGCGG
>JAZUMX010000750.1:0-2867 GCA_045603865.1 Thermoguttaceae bacterium | reverse complement strand
AAGCCTTCTATCCGTGCTTTGGCTTGGCGGAGGCAACGCTTATTGTAACAGGCGGTTTCGTTCACGAACCCCCGGTTGTTCGCACGTTCGACGTTGACAAACTCGGTCAGCGCAAAGCCGTCAAAGTTGACCGCGGCGCTGAAAACGGCAGAACGCTCGTCGGCAGCGGTCAATGCCTTATGGACGAAACGGTTCTCATTGTAGACCCGGACACGCGCATGACGTGCAAACAGGACGAAATCGGCGAAATCTGGGTTAAAAGCCCGTCTTGCGCTCAGGGCTATCTCAATAAACCGGAACTGTCCAAGGAAATCTTCCAGGCGGAGACGGCGGACACGCACGACAAACCCTATATGCGAACCGGCGACCTCGGCTTTTTGGACGAAGGCGAACTGTTCGTTTCCGGACGTCTGAAAGACCTTATTATTCTTCACGGCGTCAACATTTATCCGCAGGACGTTGAAACGACCAGCGCTCACAGTCATCCGGAACTTTGCGACGAATGCGCGTTGTTCATCGCCAACGAAAACGGTAAAGAACGCCTTATTCTTCTTCAGGAAGTCGAACGGCGTCACGAAGCTTCGGACGAAGAACTTTTCGCCGCCATTCGAAAAGCCATTTCCAACGAACACGAGTTGCCAATCGACGTTATCATTCTTATGAAACAGCGAGGCATTCCCAAGACGTCCAGCGGCAAGATTCAGCGTCACGCCTGCCGTCAGGAATATCTGGACGGAACGCTGGCGGAACTCAACCGCTGGGATGCCGCCGTCGACGGATTGGGAATGGAAATTCCGAAGAAGGCTCCGAAAGTTACAAAAGAACGAGCGGACGACGCTTGGTCTGAAGGCGCGGAAACGACCGAAACCTCAACCTCTGCCGCACCGGCTGTCAGCAAACCGGTTCCAAAACCGATTAAAGAGCACCCGCTGGTTCAAAAGCAGGAAGACATCGCCGCTCAAATCGACGCCAACGATACAAAACGCGTTGCGGAAATAGTTCTCATGCAGGTCAAGGCGATCGCCCGCGAACGCGCCGAGTACCTCACCATGGAAACCCCGATTACCGAAATCGGCTTGGATTCTCTGGAACGAATGGAAATTCTCGCCAGCCTGGAAGAGACGTTCGGCGGACGGTTCCCGGAAGAAGAACTCCAAAACCTCATCACAGCCAACGACGTCGTTCAGGCGATTAAAAAGTACATGGGATCCCGCCCGAGACAGCGCGTCCATACGGATTTGGACAAGATTCCGGAATCAGCCTGGAACATCAGCCAGTGGCCCGAAGTCAAAAAGCTCAAGCAGAGTTTTGAGATTCAAAAAACAACCGGCATGAGAAACCCGTACTTCACCGTTCATCAGGGTATTATCAACAATAAAACCCATATCGACGGCAAAGAGTACATCAGCTTTTCCAGCTACAACTACATCGGCACCTCCGGCGATCCGGAAGTCGTCAAAGCGGTTCAAGACGCTGTCGCAGAATACGGCTCCAGCGTTTCCGCCAGCCGACTCGTTTCCGGTCAGAAACCGATTCACATTGACCTGGAACGCGAGATTACCGAATTCATCGGAACCGACGACACCGTTGTCATGCTCGGCGGACACGCCACCAACGAAACGGTTATCGGGCACCTGCTCAAGCCGGGCGACCTGATTCTTCACGACGCGTTGGATCACAACAGCATCCTTCAGGGCGCAATCCTCTCCGGCGCGCGCCGACGTCCGTTCCAGCACAACAACTGGAAGATGGCGGAAGACCTGTTGTCACGCTACCGCGGCGAATACAACCGCGTCCTGATTGTCGTCGAAGGCGTCTACAGCATGGACGGCGACATCGCCCCGATTCCGGAACTGATTGAGATTAAAAAGAAGTACAAAGCCCTGCTGATGATCGACGAAGCGCACTCGATGGGTACGATGGGCGCTCACGGCGGCGGTATACGAGAATACTTCAACGTCAATCCGGCAGACGTCGACGTCTGGATGGGTACGCTGAGCAAATCCTTCGGCGCCGCAGGCGGATACATTTCCGGCTCGTCCGATTTGATTACGTATCTGCGTTACACCGCGCCGGGATTCGTGTTCTCCGCCGGCATCACGCCGCCCAACGCCGCGGCTGCGCTGGCTGCGCTACGACTGCTCAAAAAGGAACCGCAGCGCGTTGCCAGACTGCACCACAACGCCGACCGATTCCTCAACAAAGCCAAATCGTTCCATCTCAATACCGGCACCAGCGGCGGAACGCCTGTCGTCCCGGTTATCTTGGGCAACTCGGTTCACGCCTTGAAACTGTCCAACGCGATGTTCAAACGAGGCATCAACGTTCAGCCGATTATGTACCCGGCAGTTGAAGAAAGCGCGGCGCGACTGCGATTCTTCATCACGTCAGACCACACCGACGAAGACCTCGATTACACGATTGACGTCATGGTCGAAGAACTCCGGAAAATCGATCCCGGCTACGTCCGCGCCTAACGATTGAACTTCGGTTCTCGACATTCAATTTAGAATAAGCAGACGGTTTGCTTCCCGCAGACCGTCTGTTGTTTTATGGACGCTAACAGGGATTGAGAAAACAGAAGTTTACGCCGTTAGGCGTTTTTTCCTCACTGCTTTAGCTGTGAGGAAAAACAAAATCATATACCGTAGCCCACACCTTTAGGCGTTCGTTCCTCACAGCTTTAGCTGTGAGATTAAAAATAATAAAAAAACGTAGCCCATGCCTTTAGGCGTGGGTTCAGGGATAACGAAGAATAAAATGTAATGAATTTTCCTTCGTAGCCCACGCCTTTAGGCGTGGGATCAGGGATAGCAAAGGATATATTTTTAAACGCGCAAATCCCTAATCCCTCCCGCGCCCCATGG
>JAZUMX010000749.1:0-4841 GCA_045603865.1 Thermoguttaceae bacterium | reverse complement strand
CTTCATTACCGCCTTCCATTCATTTCTTGCCCCCCAGTTCTTGCGAGCGTACGGTTGCGGCGTGAACTGCCTGGATAAAGGCGTTTCGGACGCCGTTGCGTTCCAGAGCGGCGACGCCTTCGATGGTCGTGCCCGCCGGCGAGCAAACTTTGTCTTTCAGCAGACCGGGATGTTCGCCCGTCTTCAAAACCATGCTGGCGGAACCGAGTACGCATTGAGCCGCCAACGCGGTGGCAATCGGGCGGGGAAGCCCTTCTCGAACGCCGCCGTCCGCCATGGCTTCAATAACCATGTAGACAAAAGCCGGACCGGAACCGGACAAGCCGGTAACGGCGTCAAGCGATTTCTCCGGAACCTGATAGACAAGCCCGATGGTCTGCAAAAGCGTCTGGATGAGCAGCCCGTCGTTGGTCGTCGTGTTTTGACCCATGCTGTACGCCATGGCGCCCTGTCCGACCAGACACGGCGTGTTGGGCATGACGCGAATGAGCCGTCCTTTTCCCTTCAATCCGGCGGAAATCGCGCTCAGCGGGACGCCCGCGCAAATCGAAACAATCAGATGATTCCCGGTTATCAGCGGTTCAATTTCCGTCAGAACGCCCGGTAAAACCTGCGGTTTGACAGCCAGAATAATAATCGTGGACTGGTTGACGACGTCCGCATTGCGTTCCTTCGCTTCCGCTTTGGTTTGCTGAGTAAAGCTGCGCCGCGCCATGTCGTACGAGTCCGATGCGACAACCTTTTTCGGGTCAACCAGACCGCTGCCGATAAACCCTTTCGCCAAAGCCGTCGCCATCTGACCGGCTCCGATAAATCCAATAGGGGGAATGTTCATCTTCTTGTGGGTATGTTATGGAATTGAGATATGTGAGTTAGGAGTTAGGAGTGAGGAGTGAGGAGTTAGCGCGAAGCGCTTCACTACTGCCTACTGCCTATTGCCTACTGCCTTTTCTTTAGATGTCTTATTTCAAAAAAAAGACTTTTTGTCAAGAGGAAAGTTGAGAAAGAATTTGCAATTGTCAATTAGCAATTATCAATTGATGAGGCGCTTTGCGTCAATTGCTAATTGAAAATTGCTAATTGCTAATTATTCGCATTCAGGCGTGAATCGGTAGCCGATGTTGCGGAGAGTAACGAAGTATTTCGGATTGGCGGGGTCGGGCTCAAAGTACTTGCGGAGCCGGCGGATAAACTGGTCGACAGCCCGGGTGTTCATTTCCGCCGGGATTTCCCAGACGTTTTTCTGAAGTTCTTCTCTGGAAACGATTTCTCCCTGTCGTTTGATAAAATACCGAAGCAGTTTCATTTCCAGAACGGTTAAAACGACGGTGTCTCCAGACGCGCTGCACGCTTCAAAGGTTTTGAAGTTGACGGTATTGGGACCAAACGTAAACGACGTCTCGGGTTCGTCCTGCGTTTGTTCCGGACGCATTGAAGAAAGACGCAGCAGGTTGCGTACTCGCGCGAGGAACTCGTCCAGGTCAAAGGGCTTGGTTAAATACTGATTCGCGCCGACGTCGAACCCGCGAGCGCGGTCTTCCGGCAGCGTTCGGGCGGAAAGAATCAAAATCGGCATAAGATACCCCTGCTGACGCAGCGTCTGGCAAACGGAATACCCGCTCATACCCGGCAGCATCAGATCGAGAACGATTAAATCGTACCCTTCGTCGGAATTCTGAACCAGTTCCAGCCCCGTCTGCCCGTCGGCGGCGAGGTCAGTCTGGTAGCCTTCCGCTTCCAGATTGAGTTTCAATCCGTTTGCGATATGCAATTCGTCTTCGATAATCAGGATGTTAGCGCTCATGACAGTATTATATGACTTTGAACAATGCGAGAAGGCGTTAGGGAAAAGCTCTTAGCTACTAGCCCCTAGCTTCTAGCTTTGTTATTTTAGTTTCAGGCTTTAAATAATAACGCTAAGGACTACTAGTAACCAAGCTAACAGCTAGGAGCTAATAGCTAGCGACTATCACATTTTGTCCCCATTTTAATAGAAAATGGTGTCTTTGTCAAGAAGGACAGGGCAAGGAATGTCTCAATAGCAACGTTCAATTTTTAACAGGCGGAACAATCAATGCTAAAAAAGCTGTTACCGTTTTACTGCTTTTTCGTTATAAATAAGTATAAGGACGTCAACCTGGATTTCCTTTTTAGAAGCGTCCCTCTTGTAATTGACTTGGCTATATGATATAGTCAGTTATATTCAAGAAAATAAAAGAAAAAGAATAATTCCCCTACTTTTTACAAACAACGTCGCCATGAATAAAGCAGCTAAACCGTTGAAAATTTTTATCAGTTACGGACACGAAATCGACGCGCTGGACGAAAACGGGAATCCGTATCCAAATCCAAACAACGAAAGCGTCGTTCGTAAAATCAAGGCGTATCTGGAAAGCCGCGGTCATGAAGTCTGGCTGGACAGAGAGAAAATCAAAGAAGGTTCAGACTGGCGAAAGGCAATTTACAACGGCGTCGAGTGGTCGGACGTCGCTTTGATCTGTCTGTCTCGCAAGGCGATGAAACCCAACAGCGTTTGTCGAGACGAAATTTCCATTGCGCTGGGCGTTCGCGGGGGAAACATGTTCCCTGTCAAGCTGGAAGCGTTGGAAGATTCCGAGTATCCGGCGTATCTGCTCAACCGTCAGTTGTTTACCCGGTTTATGGACTGGCGTTCTCACTGGACAGAAGACAACATTGACGAAGCCTGGCTTGACAAAAATCTGGAAGATCTTGCCAATGCTCTGGAAGAGAATGACGTTTGGCGCTACGGCGAAGAGATGGTTGAACTGAAAAAACTGCTCAAACCGTGGAACATGAACGATCGGCTGCGGCAGCTTGACCGCGGCGTTCAGACCCTGTACAACGAAAAGACTAAAGAATTCGAGAACAAAACAGTTCATAAATTTTGCGGACGCGAATCGCTTTTTAAACTCTTTGAAGGGAAAATCGCTCAAAGCGGTCAGGCTGTCAGAGTAGAATCCGACCGCGTTTTGTGGCTCAAAAAAGGCCCCGGATTCGGAAAGAGCCGATTTGCCGCGGTGCTGCTTTATCGATACTATTACGCAATCAGCGCTGCATATTTTATCGTATACAACCAGAGGGAAACGCTTGACCCAACTACGTTCGTTAAGTCAGTCGCGTATCAGCTGGCGCAGGCAAACTCTGCGTATCGGGAAAAGCTGCTGAACTATCTCATAGAGAATCCTGACGAGCTTAACCGGCTGGAAGGCGACCCGCATACGCTGTTTAAAAAGCTTGTTGTTGATCTATTGTCAGACGAGATCGACGGGGGACGGGCAACTCAGTGGATTCTGGTAGACGCTCTGGACGAAGCGACGGAGAACAACCGCAACGAAATCGCAGCGCTTATCAGCCAAAATCTCGACAGACTCCCGCCATGGATTTGCTTCTTCATCACGTCTCGAGATAAAGACAACGCAGTGAATGGGAACTTCTCTCAATTTACACCCATTGATTTTTCGGAAGAAGAAAACTTCAGCGACGTTCGAGATTATATTCTCAACGAATTCGAGGGAATGAATATTGTCGTTTCGGAGAATTTAGTCAACGCCCTTCAGGAAAAATCTGAGGGAACGTTCCTGTATCCCGAAATGGTCTTTCGCGATTTGAAGAAAAACTCGTTTACAATCGAAGACATTCGCGACTTGCCCAGCGGCGTAATTAATTACATCCACCAACAGTTTGCCCGTCTTTTCGGTTCTGACATTAAATCGTTCAAACGGGAAATTCGCCCTATGCTGGGCTTTATTCTAACGTCGTGCGAACCGATCTCTCGCGCCGTTTTGAAATACTGTCTGAATATCCGCCGCGATTCCGAACTGGACGATCAGCTGGAACAGTTGGGGACGTTCTTTATCCAGTCCGGTCCGACTAAGGATGATAATACAACCATTGTTCCATTCCATAAAAGCGTTATTGACTACTGCTTTGACCAAGACTGTTCGGGGGATTACTACGTCTATCCCGATGAAGCAAAAGAAGATTTTGCCAATCGCGGGCTGGAACTGTACAAGTCCAGCGCTCTGCAATGGACGACAAGAACAGACGAAAAGCCGGATATCGTTCAACGCTACTTTTTAACCTGGCTGCCATCGCATTTGATGAACGCGAACATGACAAAAGAAGCGGCGATGGTTCTGTCGGATTTCGCCTTCTTGATGAAGCGGCTCCGATATGGCAACGTTGAACGCTTTTTGCAGGACTATTTTCTTTTCCAAGACGATCTAAAAGGCATTTCAAAAGACAGCGACGCATTTTTTGACGTCATTTGCAGTAACGCGCATTATTTGCGCCGCAATTGCGAAGACAACCCGGCGTACAAGACTATGCTTCAAATCGCAACCGAAGTCGCCGACGATTGCCCTGTAACGCAAGCGGCGGAACGTTGGCTCAACCCTGAAACAGGCGATTCTCCCTGTAACTGGTTCTGGATTAATAAGGTCAATCGACCTAAAGAATATCAACCTAACCCGTGCAAACTGGTAATTGAGAACGCTGGCGATCATGTTATATTGCTTTCCAACGGCGATGCATTGTCGCGGGGGACAGATGATCATAAGCTTCGTATTTGGAATCTGGAAACGGGCGTTTGCAAAGCGGTTCTGAAAGGAAGATGCTCTAATAAAGGTGCCATAGAGCTTCGTTCTGGCGATATTCTCTCGTGGGACAATGATGAGACCCTGCGACTTTGGTCTCCGGATGGCGTATGTAAGTCGGTTCTGGAAGGACATACAGACTGGGTCGTAGGCGCTATTGAACTTCGTTCTGGCGATATTCTCTCATGGAGTTATGATAAAACCTTGCGTCTTTGGTCTCTTGAT
>JAZUMX010000748.1:0-14192 GCA_045603865.1 Thermoguttaceae bacterium | reverse complement strand
ATGCGGAATACCACGTCAGCAGGTCGCCCAAAAGGCTTTCTCCCAGCCAATATGCGTCCAGACGGGGAATTTCCTGAGATTCCGTATAAAACCCGTTGACTTTACCCTGGACGGCGACGTCCCACGAGAAATTCCCGATTTCCTGTCGAAGCTGAATCCTCGTTTTGGGTGTCGGTTTTGTATACCAGTCGTCGCGATAGTATTCTTCCATGAAATCGCGGTCGGAAATCAGACCGGTTTCGCCGGTAAGCTGAAGCCCGTTATTAAATTCATGGACGAATTTCCCGAAGAGCTTGTAACGGTATTTCACTTCCGGAACGACGCTTCGACGACCTTCGCCCAGGTTGTCTTTGCCCCAGTCGTAAATGCCCCAGAAATCGATATTGCCTTTAACCGGACCGGTAATTAAACCGTTGTCCCAATAGCGGTCAAATTTGAAGTCCGCGCCGTGCCCAATGCCTCGATTGGAGAACGGGTCCAAATGCAGCGTCAAGTCCGTTCCTTCCGGCGGATTGATGCAGTTAAACAGCTCGTAAGCGTTCCAGCCGGTAAACATCTGGAATCCGTATACGCTGTCTGACCCGATTCGCAGCGAAGACAAATACGGAGTGGGACGCTCTAAACGGGTTCGAATGGACGGCCATCGGAAAATTGGCGTGTCGGAAACGTAAATGGAAGTGTTTTTACCGTTAATATACTGTTGATGTTTTGAGACGGGAACCCCGGCGGCGTCTGTCTTTCGAAAACCGGTTGCCGGGTCAATTTCCTCTGTTACCATGTCTTCAATAAACGCGTCGTCCATCTGGATGCGATACGTCGGCTTGCCCATCTGGCTGGAAGTAACATACGCGTTTTTCGCATAGAATTCCCATTGATTGAGTTGATGAACGGTGTCAGCGTTGATTCTCAGCAAACCGTCGTAACCCTCTGCCGGGGTGGAAATTTCCGTATGGAGAATCGTTCCCCGATTGTTTTTCAAATCGTAGAACATTCTCTCGGCGCGAACAATTCGATCTTCCTCCGGCCGAGAACCTGCGGATCGAGAGCCGTACCGGAAAACAATATTGCCTTCCATATAGAATTCAATCGGCTGGTCGGCAGAATAAGGACGTCTCCCGTTCAGGTCGAGCGCCTGCATCCCGGATGTCCAAATAACCAGTTTATCGGTGGAAATCTCCAACGATTCAGGGCTGTCGCCGCTGTCAATAACAACAATAACCCCGCCTGTAATAACGGCAACCGACTGGTTTGTTTCAGGATAATGTTTCCATGACGTATTGGCGCCGCTGTCGTTTCGAGGCGTTACAGTGATTCTTCTCTGTCCTGATCCTAACGGAAGAGTGGAAACGTTGGCGCCCCATTCGTCCGGAATCGCCTCCAGATCATAGCCGCCCAAAGGATCCATAACCGACGCGGCGTTTTGTCCAACGGGATTGTACACAGGCGCTCCTTGCGCTTTCTGATCCGAAAGAATCGAATTGACTCTGGTGGCTGCGCTGAGTTCTTTCTTTTCCTGAAGCTCTCGCCAGCGTTCCGCTCGCCAGTACAAATCTGGCATGGTTCCTGGGGTTGACCGCTTTATATTGACTGTGATTTGAGGTCGGTTAAACAACAGGAACTCGCCCAGCCAAACAAAATCGTTGGGATCGGAAGATTGAGCGCCGTCTTCTTTTTGATTGATAAATCCTTTGCTGAGCGAGGACGCCGCCTTAACCTGACCTTCCATGTAAACCGTCAGACAATAAGAGCCGCCAGCGCTGCCGGCAACAGGTCGTTGGTCGTATTCAAGCCAAAGCGACATCTCCGCCGCTTCCGCTATCGGACGTCCGCTTTGTAACAGCTGACAGTTATTGCGAATAATCCAGATTTCACGTTTCCCCTGCTGGTACGTAAAAGCGACGTCGCCTTGAACCGTAATTGGTTTCAGCTCTGAAAACTGGGCGATTTCCGCTGTCGCAGCGTTACAGCAAAGAAAACCAAAAGCAAAAAACAGAAGTCCGAATATAAATCCATACGTGCGCAACCAGACGGCAGACTGCTTCGTCGTCGGCGAGAAAATCCCGGCAGCGTTATGGAATTTCAGCATGAATTTTTAATTATTACGGACTTCGCCCAACCTGCAAACGACAATCTGGGTATACTTGGGCGCTTAATACTTGATGAGGGAGTATAGAGATTCTTGAAAAATAAATCAAGAGAGAAATTTAAGACAATTATCAATTAGCAATTTACAATTAGCAATTTACGTGAAGCAAAACTATTGCCTACTACCTATTGCCAACTGCCTTTTCGCAGCTGCTCCAAAACCCAATCCGCGATTTGTTCTGGAGTTAATATATCTGTATCGACGCTTACAGACGCTGTCTGTTCATACCACAGATTGCGCATATTCAGCATTTTAACAATTTCCTCGCGAGGGTCGCTGTCTGTCAGGGCAGGGCGGCGCGTGGCGGTCGTTTCGTCTGAATACATGCGATTGTAAATCGTTTCTGCGGAAGCCTTAAGCCAAACGACAAACGCTGTCTGCTTTAATCGTTCCCGGTTTTCCGGGCGAATAACGATTCCGCCGCCGGTTGCAATAATCGTTTGAGGGCGCAAAAGCAGTTCCGCGGTAACGATTGATTCCAAATCGCGAAACCCGGATTCTCCAGACTGCTGAAAAATCTGCGCTATCGTTTTACCCGCCGCCCGCTCAATTTCGACGTCGGCGTCGACCCAGTTCCAGCCGGGAAGTCGGCTTGACAACTCTTTGGCGACCGTCGTTTTTCCAGTGGCGCGATAACCGATTAAAGCAATGTTTTTCATATTAAAAGAAACGAATTTATCTGGATTTTAAAATAAAAAACGGTAAGCCCAGGACAAAGGGTTGTCGTCCTGACAGCTTACCGTTAATTCATCAAAAACTATTCATTGTCCGGATTGAGGGAGAACAACGGTTTTCCGTCGCCGCCGCCCAACCCGCCTTTGAGTTCGGCAGCCGGAGTCGGCTTGGCGCTCGGAGTGGCGCCTTCTTCGGCAGCGTCCTGAGCGGCTTCTTCTTCGTTGGACCATTCAACGCGTTTGCGGGAAAGACCGATCTTGCGTTCTTCAATGTCAACGCGAAGAATCTTGACTTCGATTTCTTCGTCAACGTGAACGACTTCTTCCGGATTGTCAACTTTGTGATCCGCCAGTTCGCTGATGTGCAGCAAACCTTCCAGACCGTCTTCCAAACGAACGAAAACGCCAAAGTTGGTGATCTTGGTAACTTTGCCCTTGACCAGCTGACCAGCGGCAAAGCGTTTCGGAATATCGGAAGTCCACGGATCTTCGGTCATCTGCTTCAGACCCAGGGCAATGCGGCGGTTCTTTTCGTCTACCGAGAGAACCTTGCATTCGATAACCTGATCTCTCTTGACCATTTCAGACGGATGGCTGACTTTGCGAGTCCAGGACATGTCGGAAACGTGAAGAAGACCGTCGATGTTTTCGCGAATCTGGATGAACGCGCCATAGTTGGTCAGGTTGCGAACCGTACCGGTAACGACTGATCCAACCGGGTATTCCTGAGCGACTTCTTTCCACGGATCGGGAGCAGTCTGCTTCATGCCCAAAGAGATTTCCTTCTTCTCTTTGTTGATTCCCAGAACGACAACTTCGACTTCGTCGCCGAGGCTGACCAGTTCGTTGGGATGATTGATGCGCTTCGTCCAGGACATTTCGGAAATGTGGATAAGTCCTTCGATTCCTTCTTCCAGTTTGGCGAATGCGCCGTAATTGGTGATGCTGACGATTGTACCCTTGACTTTGGCGCCAACGGGATACTTTTCGGCAACCTGTTCCCACGGGCTGGGCTGCTTCTGCTTCAGACCGAGAGAAATCTTTTCCTTTTCGCGGTCGATGGACAGAATCTTGACCTCGATCTGGTCGTCGATTTTGAGCATTTCAGACGGATGGTTAATGCGTCCCCACGACATGTCTGTAATGTGGAGCAAACCGTCGATGCCGCCCAGGTCGACAAACGCGCCGAAGTCGGCAATGTTCTTGACCGTACCCATGCGAAGTTGACCTTCCTGGAGTTCGGAGAGCAGCTTCTGCTTTTGTTCTTTGCGTTCTTCTTCAATCAGAGCGCGGCGGGAGACAACGATGTTGCGGCGCGCTTCGTCAATTTTGAGAACGACGCATTTAATCGGCTTGCCGATGAAATCAGCAATGTCGCTGGGGCGACGGATGTCAACCTGGGAGGCTGGCAGAAAGACGTTGACGCCAATGTCGACCAGCAAACCACCCTTGATTTTGCGGGTAACTTCGCCTTCGACGATGTCGCCCTCGTGAACCTGCTTCATGACGTTTTCCCAAGCTTCGATCTTTTCAGCCTTGCGCTTGGAGAGCATGATCATGTCGCGGCTCTCTTGCGGTTTTTCGGATTCTTCATCTTCTTCGATGAGCGCTTTGACGACCTGACCGATTTGGGGTTCTTCTTCATCTTCGCCCCATTCGTCACGCTTGATTGCGCCTTCGCTCTTTGACCCGATGTCAACCAGGACAAATTCTTTGTCAACGCGAACGATAACGCCTTCGACGATACGGTTAGCGCCAAATTCTTCTGGAGTGCGCCACTCTTTACCAGCATCCAGATCCTGATTCTCCAACGCCTGGTTGAGTTCAGTTTCCCAATCCGCAAGACCTGCGGCGACATCCAAATTGTGCTCCAAATTACGATTAACCATTGAAAGTTTACCTATGAAACCGATGACAGGGCGCGTCTGACGGTTTCGACTGATTTATCTTGTGGACGCCCTTCTTTTTCGGCGGGTCGCTCTGACCTGCAAAACGAAAAAGAGCTTTAATGTTTTGGCTGCGATTCTATATAATGAGAACTCCTCAATTATATCGCAAATACAAAGTCATCTAAATATACCAGATTTAGCGATTTTCTCAAGGGGGGGGACGATGCGTTGCGAAATTGACAATCTACAATTACTAATTGTTTGTGAGCAAAGAACTTGCAGAACAACAGACGTACGTACAAAAGAAAATGGGCGTGCATGGACTCGAACCATGGACCTCGTCCTTATCAGGGACGCGCTCTAACCAAACTGAGCTACACGCCCGCAAAATCTGGCTGGCTGCGCCAACCCCGGATTTTAACGGCTATAAGAAAAATCTCCTGAAAAAACACTGGGCGTGCATGGACTCGAACCATGGACCTCGTCCTTATCAGGGACGCGCTCTAACCAAACTGAGCTACACGCCCGCAATGTTTCTTTCAAGGAAGTTCTTCCCGTAAGATTTTAATAGGATAAACTTTTTTGAGAAATTGTCAATGGGGAGGGGAGAAAGATTCGAAAAAGGAATGAAAATAACTGAACTTTTAGACGTAAAACCTTAAAATTTCCGGTCTTTACAGAATCGTTTGACGAAAATTTGATTTTTTTATGTTCTTTGCTCTGTACTTTGTTGGAATTATACGTTATAATTCTAGTTAAGAACAATCCCCGCGGCGGTGGGGAATTAGCATTATTATCCATAATCATTTGACAATTAACATGTGGTACGATCCGTTTAAATCGATTATTCGTCAAGACGAACCGTTAGCTATGCACACGTGGTTCCAAACCGGCGGCATGGCAGAATTTTACGCTCAACCGGAAACGCAAGCTCAGGCGGCAGAACTGGTCGCCGCGGCGTCGGAAGAAGGCATTCCGATTCGACTTTTGGGCGAAGGTTCTAACGTCCTTATTCGCAACGACGGCGTTTCCGGGCTGGTTATCAGTCTGGACAGCCCTGCGTTTAAGGAAATTGCTGTCGAAGGGAACTGTATTAAGGCAGGAGCGGCAGCTCGTCTCGGACGCGTTGTTACTACAGCCGTTCATGCCGGATTGGCGGGGCTGGAAGATTTTATCGGCGTTCCCGGGTCAGTCGGCGGAGCTCTGCACGTTCACGTCGCCGCCAATATGACAAAAATCAGCCGCTGTCTCAAATCAACGCTTGAAATGGACTTTCAAGGAAATACTTTCACCAAAACGGCAGATGAACTTGCCACCACCTATCAGGACAAGTCCCTCAACTCGCTAATTATCCTTGAAACGCTCTTTGAACTGGAACAGGACGATCCCAAAGCGCTGGCTCAACAGATGCAAAAACGCTGGATTTTGAAGAAATCCCAACAGCCGATGAGCTTTCAATGCTGCGGACGCATTTTCAAAAGCCCCACAGGCGCGTCTGCTGGCGAATTGATTGACCGCGCCGGACTTAAAGGCGCGCGCATCGGCGGAGCCGTCATTTCTGAACGTCATGCAAACTACATCATTGCTGAACCGGAGTGTTCCTCTGAAGACATTATCCGCCTTATTGACCTCGTTCGAGATCAGGTTCATAAACGAACGGACGTTCTTTTGGATCTGGATTTGGAAATTTGGTAATGGAGGCGTAACAATTAGCAATTATCAATGAGCAATTAGCAATTGACAAAAAACGCCTCAATAATTGCTAATTGATAATTGCAAATTGCAAATTCTCCCTATTCCCCACTCCCTATTCCCTATAATTCATGCGACTATTATTCATTCTCCTGTTGACGCTTTCGACCAGCGCGATGGCTCAAGACGCCGTTCCTGACGCAGCGTCGGCTCCCGCAGAGACAGTTCAACAGCAGGCTCCTGTTCAAGCGTCTCAACCGGAAGTTCAAACTCAGTCCACTTTTTGGACGATTATCAGCGCTGGCGGAACAATTGGCTTACTGATTTTTGCTTTGTCGATTGCCAGTTTGACTCTGGCGATTGACCAGCTCCGAAAGCTTCGAAAGTCAGCGTTTATGCCGGACGGGCTGGCTCAACAAACGCGAGAACTGATTTCTCAGGGACAGCTGTTACAGGCGGATCAGTTGTGCCGCCAGTCGCCTTGCTGTTTGTCATACGTTATTAATGCGGGTTTGACAGAAGCGGACGGGGACTGGACGGACATCGAAAAAGCTCTGGAAGATTCGCTGGCAGAGCAGTCGGCGCAGTACGGACGCAAAATAGAAATCTTGTCGGTAATCGGAAACATCGCCCCGATGCTGGGGTTGTTGGGAACGGTCGTCGGCATGGTTTACGCCTTTAGCGAGCTGGCGAACACGCAGGGAACGCCCAAACCGGCGGAATTGGCGCAAGGCATCTATCTGGCTCTTGTTACAACGGTCGAAGGGCTTATTGTCGCCATTCCCTCTTTGGCGGCGTTCGCCTATTTCCGAAGCCGTCTTGATCAGATTATTACAGAAGTCGCGTTTCAGGCGCAGTACGTGTTCATTCCGTTAAAACGACAGCTTCGAGCTGGTCGTCGTGTAAACGCTTCCGTTCAGGCGCCGCCCAAAAAGAGCTGACATTGCTATGAGAACTTCGGAGAAATGATAATCTGAAGTTCTTTTATTATTGATCGTTCTGCCCAAAAAGACGTAAAATACTGCTATAGAACAGCAGAATCAAAAAGGCAACCAAAACTGCGACGCCAAATCCGAGCGGGGAAACTGGTTTGAATCCGCCGCCAACGTAGAGCGTCGGTAATAGAATCATACTCGTCAGCGCGCCTACGCAGCCGACAAAAATTACCGTCATCAATCCAATTTGACGGTCGTTAAAAGAAGTAAGAATTTTAGCCGTCAAGCCGATTGACATTATAAAACCAATCCAGACGAAAAGGCGGCTCATCATCGGAACGGCGTTGTTGTTCCATTCTTGAAAACCGTTCCTGACCTGGTCTGAATCAGCTGCATCTGTTTTCGAAACAGCAAATTCGGAATTGGCAGATTCCAACTCCGAATTCTGAATATCTGATTCCGAATTTATATTATCTTCACCCAACGCGGCTGATAAAAAGCTGACGGTCAGAAGAATGCAAAAGCATATCAACAACAGGGAGTTGTGAGTTGCGAGCTGCGAGCTGCGAGGCGGCGTAACTTCGTGCGTTTCTCTCACTGTGTTACTGCCTTTCGTAAACACCTCACACCTCACTCCCAACTCCTGCCAGCCGTTAACGGCTTAGAGTCTCTTAATCGTTTCTTCTTCAGAGGCTTTCTGCAGCGCCGCGCGTTCATTGTACAACGGCTGTTCCGAACCGGCGGGGAAATACTGCGTATCGTCTTCCAGATAGTATGGGCTGGGCAACGTCATGCCGCCGACAGTGGACTGGCAACCGACATTCATAACGCTTAAAAGCGTTACAGTAAGCAGTAAACCGGCAAAATACAGCGTTCTCATGGCAAGACTCCAAAAATATTTAAATGTTTTCTTCGTATCGAATTCATTTCCCGGGGAAAAATGACTTATTCAGTGGGATTCGTTCGGCTGGAAATACTATAATTCCACAATAATACCGAAAATCGATACATTCTGTTGTTGTTTTTATCGTCTGATTCGATGCCATTCTTGAGTCTTGCCAGAGAATATTTTTATCGATTTAAAACTTTTTGCGCCCAAATCGCTAATTTTTCTCGGAAAATTTTGGCATTATGACGAATGTCAACTGGAAAAGAAGGGTGTACCAGGAACAGAGTTATGTCTTGCGTAAGAGGACTTGTTTTAGCCAATTCTTGCATTTTATCTATAAGCTCTTCCGTTCGGCTGGCGCTGTGGCAAATAGACGGATCTTTGGGTTCAATTATCATAACCGGGACGCGAACAGACGAGTTCGCCGGCGCGTTTTCTTCAGGGACGCCAACCAGAGCGGCGCGGTTGACCAGTTCTGACTGCAAGAAAATGGCTTCCGTTGGGATGGAAAACCAGGTTTTGTCTTTCCCGACAACTCGATGAGCCATTCGCCCGCAAAACCAGAACCGGTCTTGGTCGTCCAGATAGCCGACGTCGCCCATGCGATGCCAGATGATGGATGAGGCAGTAGATTCAAGGCTGTAGCGCGAAGCGCTTCCTTTAGAACCGCGTAGCGGTTCAATATCAGTAGCCGTGGGTTTTAACCCACGGAGGCAGTAGGCAGTAGAGAAATCTTTACTATTGCCTCTTGCCTCTTGCCTATTGCCTTCTACAATCTTCCCCGTCGCGTTGGCGTCCAGGCGGGTTACGTATTGGGGAGAAATCTGCGGTCCGGTAACGATGAGTTCCCCGATTTCCCCTTGAGGGAGTTCTTCGATCTGGTCAAGCGTGGGAATGGGACCGTCAACGATTTTGATGACTTTCCATTGGATTGAGGGGAAATGATTTCCGACGCAGACGCCTGCGCCGACGCGGGTTTTCGGGGCGGTTTCCGACAGGATGGCGTTGGAATCGTTGGTTGCGGTCGGCAGGGCTTCCGTCGCGCCGTAGGGCGTATGGACGACTCCGCCTTCCTGAATGCAGTTAACCATAGTCCGCATAACGGGTTCCAGAACCGGCGCACCGGCGGAAAGAATCATCTTGACGGATTCCAGCCGCTGTCCGTGTTCAGCGCAGTACTGACCGACTTTCTTCCAGATGGCGGGCGACCCAAACGACTGCGTTACGCCCCAGTCGCGAACCGCCTCGATGATGTTGCGCGGGTCGACGGACGCTGGGCGGGAAGCGTCCAAGTCCGGTAAAACCGCCGTCGAACCCATGGCGCAGTTGAACAGCCCGAACATCGGGAACCCCGGCAAGTCAATCTGACCGGGCTTAATCCCGTACTGTCGGGCGATTTCGTCAACCTGTTTTTCAAACGTTTTATGCAAGTACAAAACGCCTTTGGACGGACCGGTTGAGCCTGTTGTAAAGATAATCGCCGCCGGGTCGTTCGGATCCGGTTCAGGAAAAGGCGTATCGGCGACCGTTTGAGCGTCCAGCTTTCTAAACTGCGCCAGCGTCTTACCGCCCCAAAACCAGCGGCGACCAACGGTTACGTTATATTTTGCGTGAGGAAACCTCCAACGCATAAAACAGCGAATTGCGTGAACCTTGGAAATGGCGAAGAACCCGTCCGGGTCGGCGTCGGTCAGACATTTGAGCAGATTCTTCCCGCCCATGCCGGGGTCGATAAGAATCATAACAGCGCCGGATTTGAGCAGTCCGAAAACGCTGGCGACGAAATCAATTCCCGGCGTAACCAAAGCCGCGATTTTATGTCCGGGTTTAACGCCCATGCGAATCAGCCCTGCCGCAATTTTATCGGCGTATTCGTTGAGCTCCCGAAACGTGATTGTCTTGTAAACCCGCCCGGAGGACATGACTTTGCAGGCAAAAACGGAACGCAGGCTTTGAAACTCCGCGCTTTTTTGCTTTGCATATTTTCTCGTTGGTTCAGCGTCGGCAATAACGTCAGGCTGGGTTTGAGCCAGTTTTTCAAGTCGGTGGGCTACGTTCACGGCAAGGGCTTTCTGGTAATCGGTAAAAATATGAATGAATCGACGGTTATTATCGAAGTCAAGTATCAATATACTAAAATATCCCAGGTTGTCAATGGTAAGACGGGGGGTGTTGTAAACAAAATAATTTTGATGTATAATATAGAATGTAGTGAGACGTTTTGCAGCCAATTACGAAGTTCGCATTGTAAACTCTCACGCTTAATTCTTACTAAATGTAATCACATTGTTTTCAATTGAATAAAAGGAGGTCATATCAGATGAACGAAAGCATGTTTTTATTGGCTCAGGTTTCCGATGGTTCACAAACGTCGTTGTTAATGCTCGGCGGCGTTGTTTGCTGCGGCGCTTTGGTTGTTTGCGCTATTATCTTCTTTTGGGGCGCTGGCGTTTATAATGGACTTATTTCGCTTCGCAATCAGGTTAAGAACGCCTTCGCTCAGATTGACGTTCAGCTCAAACGTCGTTACGACCTGATTCCCAACCTTGTGGAAACGGTCAAGGGATACATGGCGCATGAAAAAGGCACGTTGGAAGCAGTAATTAATGCGCGCGCCGCTGCTTTTTCAGCAAACAAAGCCGCCGCTGCCGATCCAACCAACCCGGAAGCGATGAGAAGTTTGTCTGCCGCTGAATCCAATTTGGGCGGAGCTCTGGGACGTTTGATGGTCGTTTTTGAAAACTATCCCGAACTGAAAGCCAACCAAAACGTCATGCAGCTTCAGGAAGAACTCACTTCGACAGAAAACAAAATCGGGTTTGCCCGTCAGGCGTACAACGACGTTGTTATGAAGTACAACACTCAACGCGAGGTCTTTCCTGCCAACCTGGTTGCAGGACTTTGCGGATTCCTGCCGTCAACGGAATTCGTCATTGAAAACCCGACTGAAAAAGAAGCCCCCAAGGTAAAGTTCTAATTAGCAATTTGTAATTAGCAATTAGCAATTACGCTTCGCGTTGATCATAAGTTTATTGTAACGCTTTGCGTCAATTGAAAATTGCTAATTGATAATTGATAATTATTGAGGCGCTTTGCGTCAATTGAAAATTGCTAATTGATAATTGATAATTAATATCATGTCCACGATGGATTTTTTTGAACATCAAGACCGCGCCCGAAGCGCAACCAGACGGTTGTACTTCTACTATTTTTTAGCGGTCTTGTTTGTGATTGTCGCCTTGAATGTCTGCCTGATAGGGTTGTTTACATACCTGAATCAGTCAGTAAATATGGATTCATCTGGAGATGTTTCATATATATCGTCAAACCTTGAAAATATATCGGGCGCGGCAGCGATTATAACCGGGATTTCCTCTTTGCTCATTTTTAGCGGAGCGGGATTTCGTTCCTTCCAGCTTCGAAGTCTCAATGGAGGGCAGGTTGCGGAATCTCTCGGCGGACGCCTGGTGTCAGCCGACACTCGCGATCGCAAGGAACGGCAGCTGCTCAATATCGTTGAGGAGATGTCGATTGCTTCCAGAGTTCCGATGCCGAAAGTGTATGTATTGGACAACGAAAAATCGATTAATGCTTTTGCTTCAGGGTGGAATTCAGACGAAGCGGCAATCGCGGTTACTCGCGGTTCTTTAAATTACTTTACCCGAGACGAGCTTCAGGGCGTTATTGGACATGAATTCAGTCACATTCTCAACGGCGACATGACCGTTGACATGCGTATGATTGGTCTTTTATTCGGTCTGGAGCTGGTTTTTCTTGTTGGCTACTTCTTTTTCAGGCTTATGCTTGAATTCGTTTCCAACTCTAACCGTTCATCGTCGCGCGACAGCGATGACGATTCCGGCAAAGGACTTGCAATTCTTTTTGTTCTCATGCTTATCGGTATAATCATTATGGTTATTGGTTATATCGGCAAGTTTACGGCTAATATTATTCGTATGGCGGTTTCTCGTCAAAAAGAGTACCTGGCAGACGCCTCGGCAGTTCAGTTTACCAGAAATCCTGAAGGAATTGGATATGCTTTGATTAAAATTGGTCTGATCAATTCCAACAACCCGATTACCAATCCCAACGCGTCCGCTTGCGGGCATTTCTTTTTTGCCAGCGTCAATATGTCCAGTCTTTTGGATTCCCATCCGCCGTTGGATAAACGCATCTCGCGAATTCTGCCAAAGTACGATGGAAGAGTTCCGTCCTGCATTCTTCGGGATTTGAAAGATCCTCCAGGATTGCGAATTTCAGAGGACGACGACAAGCCAAAGAAGAAAAGCAATCCCCTGGATGAAATCCGACAGCGCATCCCGGAACAGATGCGTCACACTCGCATTCCGGGTTTAGGGGGAGTCCTTTGGAGCGGTTTGGGAACAGACGGCGCCGTTCAACCGCCGGACGAATCAGAATCGTTAAACGATTTGATTCACGACCTCTATTCCGTTCATGGGGTGATTTACGCTCTTTTGATGGATTCAACGCCGGAAGTTCAAAATTTGCAATGGAATATCCTTCGCGTCAACCAAAACGAGTATATGCTCAAACTGGTTGAGCGGCTCATTCCTCGCGTGGAGTCATTGACATGCGCGGATAAAATCCGCATTGCAGAATTGAGCGTTTCCGCTTTGCGGCAAATGTCAGACGAACAATATCGGACATTTCGCTCCAATATCGTCGCCCTGACCGAAGTTGACAAAAAGATTGACCTGTTTGAGTTTGCTTTGCGAATGATTCTTACAGGACGACTTGACGTTTCTTTTGGCTTGAGAAAACAAATTGTCAAATTCGATACTGCGAGGAGCCTTGCGTCAGAGTTTTGCCTGGCGCTGGGCTATTTAGCCTGGCAAGGAGCGGACGGCGAACAGGACGCTCACAACGCTTTTGAGACAGCCGCCAAGCTGACGATTTTGCCGATTTCTTTGCCGGATAAATCAGCGTGTACAATGGGAAAGTTTGCCAGTTCTTTGATCAAGATACAAAACGCTTCAGCGTCCGTTCGAGAACTGTTTTTCAAAGCGTTTGTTGCATGCATCAATTACGACGGGAAAATCACGCCGAAAGAACAAGACCTGGTCAACGTCATCGGCGCTTGCCTGAATCAGATTTGCAATCTTGGCTCCGACAATTGCCAAAACGCTGGAAATCCATAATGAGACGCACTCATGCCATTTCTGACGATCAGACTGTTGATCCCGTTGCATACAACGAGTCCACGCCGAGAGTTTACGTTCTGGTAGAGAGTTTGAATTACGATAACGCCCTGATTATGAACCTTCAGTCAAGGGGCGTTCTCGTTGACGCCTATTTCAGGTGCGAACAGGTTGTAACGTCTTTCGACCGTTCCCGAGCCGGATGCATTCTTGTACTTTTGGAAGAATCCGGCGTTCGGTCTGCTAAAGAACTGCTTACCAACCTGAAATCGTCCGTTGATAAACTCAGTCTGTCGGCTCCGATTATTGTCTATATGAACTACCCCGATTTGCCGGCGGCTCTGAAATATCTTCGATACGGCGCCAACGACATCATCGGAAAATTCACGCGTGACAAATCGGAACTGACGGCAGTCGTTTTAAAATGGCTTTCTAAATCTGAATCCCGAAGAAAACAATTAAACGCCCGATATGAAGCCAGACAGCTCTTCAAACAGCTTTCGCCGCCGGTTCAGGAAACGGCGAAGCTTTTATATCAGGGGCTTGCCAATAACGATATTGTAGCCGTTTCCGGCAGAAAGCTGCGAACTATAGAACAGCGCCGCTCAACAATCATGAAAACAATGCAGGCGGCGTCGTTTGCCGAGTTGATACGAAAACTGGCGCTGGTTTTGGAGTGCGATGGCGCTTAATGAAGCTACTAGCTTCTAGCTCCTAGCTTTTAGCTTGTACAATTGGCGCTTTTTAGCGTTAATATTTAAAGGTTGAAGCTTAAAATAACCAAGCTAATGGCTAGTAAAGTCGGAGG
>JAZUMX010000747.1:0-1705 GCA_045603865.1 Thermoguttaceae bacterium | reverse complement strand
CAGTCGACGCTGCGCCAAATGCGGACGCCAGTCCGTCCAGTGAGCAGGATTCCGACAATAACAAATCGGCTCCGGAGCCGGCGGCAGCGTCTTCCGAGTCAGAAGACAGCGACAGCGTCCCGGTTCCAGACGACGTTTCCGATTCTGACGACGTTGTTTTTCCTTTTGACCGGAAACTAACGCCGGAAGAGGAAGCGAAGCTGGACGAGGCGATCAAAAAGGCGCAGGAATTCAACGCCGCAGACTATCAGGAACCGGAATTGACGCCGGAACAGGAGGCGGAACTGAAGGAAAAGCAAAAGCAGGCGGACTCTTCCCGAGCGGATAAAGACGCGTTCTTGACAATTGCGTCTGAAACGCCTGGAAAAACGCTGACTCAGCAGGCGATTGACAACGGGGCTGTCGGTCATGAGGGCGATTATCCGGATTCGGTTCTTGACCCTAATTCTCCGGATTACGACTGGAAAGCCGCCGTCAAGGCGAAGCCGTTGTTGGTCGATTTGGGCGACCCGATTGTCGACAATCCGGACGATTTGGTTCGACTTCACCCCAATCAAAACATCTGGTTTGATAAAAAGAACAAAACCGCCGTGCTTCATGGCGCGGTCGGACTCAATCGCGGGGCGTTGGAACTGTTCGCCTGCACCGGTCGCGTAACGCGAGACCGTTCGTTCAAAGATCGCATTTTTGCAGACGGTCCCAAAGCGCACGAATCCGTGCTGGTTTTTGACATCATTCCTCATTTTATGCACGCTGCGCTGTTGGCAGCGGGGGCGCAGCCGGGCAAGCCGGCGGTCTTTTCGCCTGAATTCATACCGCCGTCCGGACCGCCGATTGAAGTGTTTGTTCGCTGGAAACACGCTCAGGGAAAAGTTCAGCAGACGACTGCTGGCGAATGGGTTTTAGACGAGCAGACTAAAGAAACTATGAAAACGCCGTTTGTGTTTACGGGGTCAATGTTTATGGTAAACAGGGAAGGGCGGCGAATGTACATGGGCGACGCCGACGGAGAGCTGATTTGCGTTTCCAACTTCGCGCCCGCCGTTATGGACGTTCCGATGGAAAGCTCCGGCGACAACAATTCCAGATTGTTTATTGCCAACGAGGCGAAAATCCCGCCCTGCGGAACGCCTGTTACGATGATTTTGAAACCCATTTTGGAGACTGAATCTGCAGAAGCCCCCAAAGAATAAGTTCAACAGACGTTCAAGTCTGAAAAAAGACCAGCGCTCTAAATTCTGAATGTAACCAGAATTGTGTTGGCAATCACGGCGACGACAAGCGCAACGGCAGACAGAATTCCTGTTGAAACCGTTCCGTAAAAAAACAGCCTCGAAACGCTGGAGTCTCCAAGAACGGCAAACAAACCGGCTCCAAGCAAGCTGAAAAGCGCTGCGATAAGCAGGAAAATAAACGCTACAATAGAAACCGCTGATATTACAGCCAATTTTTTCGGGTTCATAATATTAAAACGAGTAGAATTGTTGTCAAATCAAACGCCATTGATGCATTTAATTATTAAATGAAAGTCAAGACGCCGCTAAGTAAAATACAATCTTTCGGATTGTCTCATTACAAGGTTTTATCAGACAATACCGTATTTCCGGTTTTCGCACAAGACCAATTTTTTAAAAACAGGGAAAATCCCGGTTGCAGATTATTTTGAACTGTGTTATAATCATTAGAAAGTGGTAAGTGGCAAGTG
>JAZUMX010000746.1:0-7493 GCA_045603865.1 Thermoguttaceae bacterium | reverse complement strand
TTGCACTGCGTTTTACCTCACGGGTTTACACCCGTGGCTCGTCTATTACTTGCGTTTTCGTAAATACAACAAACCGGCAACGCCGAGAATCAACAAAACCCACGTTGACGGTTCCGGAACGGCAGGGATGGGTTCGCCTTTAATCGTGGCGTAAACGGAGTTGCCGTTAACAGAGAGCGTCCAGTTTTCGGCGCTTTCAGCAGACAACAGAGAATTCCAAAAATCTTTTTTGGCGTATTCGCCTGTAAAAGCGCCTGACGTTTGAACGACAATCGAATACGTCTGCCCCGGTTTCTCGATGCCCATAGTCAATTCAAAAATGGATTCAGGATCGACAAAAACATAGGAGGCAACGAGTTTGTCCATGCCGTTAGCGTCCTGTTCAAATACCAGTATAGAGCTTTCGTTAATGTCAAAATCGCCGAGAACGTTGATCGTCGCGCTAACGACGTCGCCAGGGGAGAATGTGGCAACTGTAATATCGCCAGACTCCAATTGCTCTCCTACTTGAACGCTGCCGGTGAAATAGCCCTCCATATCCAGGCGACCGGACGAAACGACAAAACTTTCAGCCCCAACAAGTCCTTCGGCTGCAGCGACAATCTGGAGCGTTCCGTCTCCGGTCTTTTTAATAGTCCCTTGCCCTTCGATTTTGGAATAATCGGCGGGGTCTTCGGACATGATTATGTTTTTTGTCATTCCATCAGGAATATTAAAATTCAGGGTTCCCGGATTGTTATTTTCGTTTTTAACTGTAATCAAACCAATTGGTTCATCGCCGAATTCCGGGTTGTCGTAAAGCAGTTCAACGTTCACGCCGGGGTTAACAACCAGCTCGCCAACTCCGGTAAACTGACCGAAAGAATCGTCTCCGTCATAATTTTTAAATCTCTGGTTAGCATTAGCGTACATAAAGCCCTCATTGAGAACATGAGTGGCATTGCACAATGCGTTTTCTCCCACAAGGTAAAGATGAGTTTGATAGTCGTAGTAATAATGCTCCTCGTCTGGGTCGTCAATATGAATTTGCGTTCCGGATTCGACACAGACTTTACCGCTGAAATCGTTATTAGAACTCATTAAATAAATTTCTGAGGTGTGGTTATCGTGAGTCTTTTCCGATTCAAACTGCAGCAGACCGGAGCCATGAATTTCGCTGTAAATATTAAAAATACGATCTTCGACAGCCATTTTATCCTCTGCCACATTTCGAATTCTTGCATCGCCCTGAATCGTCAGAGAACCATGCAAGTTAATGGTAGAATTCGTCTCGCCCTGGAAGATTTCTCCGTGACCGATGTAAAGATCGTCAACCGTAATGTTGCCTTCATTTGGTCTCCTCGCCTGGGTTTTCAAATGCAATACGCCATAAACGCCTTCACCGTAGTCATTCAAATCTACAGTTCCAGCGTCCAAGTCCACCTTGTAGCCAATGTACAGTTTGTTGGTATGGCTGCCAGCTGCATAATAGTACCCAAAAGTCGTGTCATATTTACCATCTCTATTGGGTCTGTGGGTTCGCAAATGAAAAGTGTTGTCAACAACAAAGATTGAGTTGGTAATTTCTGAGGGACGGACGCTTTCAGTCCCGGATCCATTCGCCTCATACCAAAATCCACTCTCATCCCAATGATTTGACCTCCCTTGATCTGCCTTCAAATAATAAATTTTCGGGTCTTGCGTTTCTTGCTGATCCTGCGCGCTGGCGACAGACGAAAACAACGCCGTCAACAGCGCAAATAAAACAGGTAAGACCGTCTTCGCCAACATTCGATAGACTTTGCAACAGTTCGCCGGAACTGACAAAGCATTGGGATTAAAAAATTTCTTCATGATATTGACTGTTTTTAAATTTTTAACAATGAAAACTATAACTATTGCAGTTGCCTGCTATTGTTATATAGACGCAATTTGAAGCCAATCTGTTACAGTTTTTTTTAAAAAATTTTTTAAAAAACGTATAAACTGTTCGAGAACGCCATTTTTGACGGTAATAGCCAAAAAACAAAACGTTCTGCGCTTCAAATACTCAAACGATTACGAAAGTGGAAACGCTTTTGTTCGTTTGAAATCAATCCCCAACATTACCAAAAAACAAATTTAACCTCTCATCTGTTGTCACAGTCTAAATACCGTGCAAAAAAACACAGCGAGACGACAAATGAAACGTCAAAAAATCTTTTTCGGACAGGGAGAAACAACTATAGAACATAAAAAATTCCTCCTTTCTTTACTGGGGTTGCAATTGACGCAAACAAATTTCATTATTCATCAACTTTCCAACCGGGTGTCTGTTGAATAACGAATTTGTTAAAAACAAATCTTTCTGAAAACCGCGTTAGCGATTCTTCAATAGATTGCCTGAGGATAAATTAATGCCAGGACAGATCATACATCCGTCCAACCAATCGTGTACTAACAACAGTGAAACATGGCTCTAATTCATCTTCAAACAACTTAAGGCAGGTGGGTAATACTATTACTTGTACAAAACCCTCTCAACAAGTAATACTATTACGACGCTTGTGGTTATAAAACTGTTCCCGACCAATTCGGGAATTACTTCAAAAAAACCTGAAAATCTTATTCGACCTTCAATTGATAAAAATTTATCTAATTATTGGATAAAAAATTATCTATTCAAAAACGAATAAAAAATAATCGGAATTACCCTCAAATTTTTACTTCCTTATACACGTGAGTGAGTTCCTGTCAAGCGAAATTTCGTAAAAATTATGTAAAACCCGTAAAATTCTTGGAAAAAATCGATGAAAAACGATAATTGTTTCTAAAAATGGCGTAAAAACTTCAATTTTTCTCGAAAAAGAGCAGAAACACAGATTAAAATTGTATTTTTTATTTTTTTGTTGTACTTTTTATGCAACTCTTAAAAAAAACGGCGTCCAAAATCATGAACGCCGTTTGCAAAGAGATAAACTGCAAATAATCAATTTAGTAATTTTTATTACGCATTACGGCTTTGTTTTCGCCAGTACAGCAGACCGGCAGCGCCGAGAATCAGCAGCGCCCACGTCGACGGTTCTGGAACTTTGTTGGCGTCTGTATACAACTGAACGGTGTTGTTATTGACAACTAACAAGTCCATATAAAATGGAAGCTCGCCGTCAATCAGATTAAGCCAATATGACGGATCTTGCTGATCTGCATCAAACTCTCCTTCAGACAGAACGATAATATCGTACCTGGAGCCAGGCGTGATGGCGTTGAGCGACAATTCAATTATAGAATTCTCCTCAAAAGTCAAAGAGTTGGCAATGAGTTGATCCATTCCCGTTTCATCCTGTTCCAGCAGCAGAATCCCGCCGCTGTCGAGAGTAAAATCGCCGTCAACAGTCAGCGATCCAACTGAATTTCCAGGAGATAACGTTGCGTTTTCCTGAACTTCAAGACTTCCGGTGAAATACTCTTTCATATCCAGACGTCCGGAGGAAACAACCAGACTTTCGACGTCAACCGCGCCTTTAGCGGCGTAGATCTGAAGCGTTCCTGCGCCTGTCTTTTCAACATTGTTCGCAGTAATTGCTCCGCTGAATTTTGAATCATTATCGTTGTTGAGAATCAGATCCTTGTCAGTTCCGATAATAGCGCCGTTTGTACCCTTCAAATCATTAAACGTGATTACAGACGGGGCAGAACTGTCAACCTTCAGAGTTGCGTCGATGAGATTGAAGTTTTTCACAGAATCATCCGTTATGTTTTGAAGATCAACCGTACCGCCTTTGATTGTCAACACGTAATTGCTGGATGCAGCGTTGATTGGGGACTCCATCGTCAACGTCTGACCGTCATCAACGCCAATAGTCGCGTTTCCGGTAAGAGTAATCGTCGAGGCGGAAACGGCGCTTTGAATAAATCGCAGCGCACCTTGACCGTCAGCCCCGGAACCTTCAATTCCAAAGTAGGTCTGTTCGCGAATTGTCTTTGCGGCGGTATACGCCGAATCGAAAATAATCTGTCCAGTTCCGGAAACGTACGTTTTCCCGGATGCCGTTGACCCAGACCCGCACATGTCTTGAGTAATCGTAACAGAACCGCCGGTAACGCGCAGAATAGCGGCGTCGCCTGCGTTTTTACGTCCAACGAGAATTCGATTGGCAGTAACGCTTCCTCCCGTAACTTCCATCAAGCCGGTGGAATTATTAGCAACAGCAATATTAATCGTGGCGCTGCAGGTTAATACGCCGCCTGTAATCTTTAACGTACCCGTCGTATTTTCCTTTTCAGCAACGTCAATATTGCCGGAAACGGTTGTCGTTCCGTTTTGTTGTTCAAACAAACAAGTATAAGCGCCTTTGGTATCGCAAATAATCACTCGCGGAAGAGTAACCTGTCCGCCGTTGATTTCCACAGTACTGGAATATCTCATCGGCAGATAGCTGCCCTTAACAGTAAACGAACCGCCATTAATGACAATTGACTTCTCATTCCAAAAGCTGTTTGTCGCCAGGAACGAACCGCCATTGACTACCATGTTGCCGGTAAGGTTTTTATTGCCGGTAGAAACGGTTAACGATCCGTCTTCGATAGTAACCGTCCCCGAAATCGTGTCGTTAGCGGTTAACGATCCGCCGTCGATAGTAACCGTACCCGAAATCGTGCTGCCAGCGGTTAACGATCCGCCGTCGATAGTAACCGTCCCGGCAATGTCGCCGGTAACGGTTGAAATGCCTCCGTTGAATAAAAGCGTTGCCGTTGAGGGAACGCTTCCGTCAAAAGTATTTGAACCGCCGGAAACAATCGTACTGCCGGCAATATCGGTTAATGTGTTTGTTCCGTTTACGACATACCCTGTAGGATTGTCCACGTCGCCAGCCCAGTTGCCTGCGGTTGACATGGACGTGTCGCTTCCGGCGCCAGTCCAGATTTTAATGCCGCTTGTTGGCGTCAATCCATAGTTCGCTACAATAGCGCTGTTATTGTTTATCGAAACAACGGATAATTCCCAGCCATCAGGAGCGGGCATTTTCCCCATGACGTTGTTGGCGGCGCCATCGTTTGCAAACAGACCAACAATCATTTGATCGCCGTCAGACGGCGAATCTGGCGCGCTCAAGTTGATAGTTCCTCCATTAGCGTTGAACGTTCCTTGTACCGCATTGATCATGCCGTAGGGATTAAGGTTGATAGTTCCGCTGTTGAGATTAAAAACGCTATTCGTTCCAATATCAATTGTCGAGGCGTTAAACGTAGCTGAATTATTGACATTAGTAAGAGATTTTGTTCCGGTCGGCGCCATATACATTCCAGTCGAGAACTCGCTGTTTCCATTAAACGTAACTACAGCAGAGTATTCTTTTCCCTCAATTACCCCGGTAGCGTCTCCCATTCCAAGAATCGCGTTGCTCTCAACCGTAAACTGGGCATTGTCATTGAGAGTTAAAACTCCGTACGCCGCGCCAGCATGAGATTTCTCGGCGTTGCCGCCGAAGAAATACAGATTCACTGTCGATACGCTGGCGGAATCGCCCATCGTAACAACGGTCTGAACGTTGTCGCCTTCAGTATAATTATAAGCAATGTTAAAAGCAGTCGTTTTGATGGCGGAATTATCCGACATGGTCAGATTGGTTGTACCGTGCTGACTCAAACGCAAGTCTTTTGCCTGAAGATAGCCATCGCCGGACAGCGCTATATTCGCCGTTCGACTACTCAGGTCTGTTACATACAGCTGATCGCCGTTGGCGATGAACTTTCCGCCGGAAATGCTGACGTTTGCGTTCTCCTGACGTGAAAAATATACGTTCCCTTTCGTCTGAACCAAACCGCCTGTTTGCGTAAACGCAGCAGTTGAATCTAAATTGCTGTAGCCGATGTAAGTTGTCCCAGTAACCTGAATTACCGCGTCGTCTGCAACGGTCAGAATCGGATTGGTTTTATCCAACGTGAGATTTCCGCCCGCTTTCAAAGACGACGAGCCGCTCATGTTCATTTCACTGCCTTGGATATTCCAGTTATTCACCTGAATAGAACCCCCTGTCATTGTCAACAGAGAGCCTTCGCCGTTAGCGCTCCAGCCCATGCCGGACGTTCCAGAACCAGATGTAATGCGAGCGTTGTCTTCAATAAGAATTTTGGATTTTGCCGTCATGGCAACCCACCATTCTTTTTGCACGGTGAAAGAGCTGTTGCCGCTGAAAGTCATTTCCTGAACGTAGGTTTTGCCATCCAATACTTGCGGAGCCTTGGAATTGTCATTTTTACCGCCCCAAAAATTCCCATTGACGGTAATTGAGGCGTTATCTGTCATAACAATGGATACATAGCCCTTGTTAGCGCCGTTGGCGCCTAAACCATTGAACGTAATAACATTGCCGCTTGCAACAATAGCGGAGTTTCCCGACATAACAAGATTGGTTTGAGCAAGATCGTCTGCTGAGAAGTGATACGCCAGTTCGAGAGCTGTGGCTTCCATTTTGGCGTTGTCCGCCATGGTTATATTGGTAACGCCATGCTGTCCCCATGCCAATGTCGCCGCTTTGAGATAGGCGTTGCCAGACATGTTGACGTTTCCGACTTTTCCACTTTGGTCTGAACCGAAAATTGTACCAGTAGAAATAAATTCTCCCCCGGACAGATTGACAGTCGAATTTGCATGATACGAAAAATAGACATTCGCGGTAGAGTTGACTGTTCCACCTGTCTGATTAAAAACGGCGCCGTCAGCGTTGTCTCCTATTCTCAACACTCCATTTGCATTGAGCGTGGCGTTGTCATAAACGTTTAATACTCCTTTATCGTTAACATTGATTTCTCCGGCGCCTGTTAAACTCGATGAGTCATACAGAGTCAGTTGAGCGTTCTCGCCGCTGACAGACCATTTCCCTGTCGCAGAAGCCTTTGAATTTTTGTACATATTGACTGTTGATTTGTTTTGCTGCCAGGCGACGACAGAAAGAGTTGCATTGTCAGTCATTTTCAAAATGGATCCGACGGAGTTGCAAGAACCCCATCCCATTCCGGACGTTCCGCCCTGCGCTGTAACGGATGCATTGTCCGATATAGTAATGGACGTCTTAACGCTCATTCCCGCCCACCATTCGTTGGAAGTAAACGAGCTGTTTCCCTCGTAATACTGGTAGAGAACATAATCGTTTCCTTCAACCGGGGTAATATTGACGCTTGTGCTGTTCGTCCCGCCCCAGAAATCTTCATTGGCTGTAACCTTGGCGTGATCTTTCAATCGGAACGTAAAAGCAGCCGTACCGCTTGAAACGTCGCCCAATGGAATAAACCGGTTGCTTAATATCGTTTCAGAGTATCCGTCAAACGTCAGATCGACAATCTTTCCCGCGGCGCCTGGTTTGTAAGGAGAGGTGGATACGGTTATCGTCGTCCAAACCGGTTCTTCAGTTGTTCCAGCATTGTCGAAGTAAATAACTCCGGGATTAGCTGTAGCGCCAATATCCCATATTGGCGCCTGACTGTCTGACCAATTGCCTGAATTGAGCAAATCACTGACCGATGTAGATCCC